>DATDEG010000367.1:0-6443 GCA_036523465.1 bacterium | reverse complement strand
GGATGATCAGAGTGCATCCGGGGGCACAGAAGACCAACGCCTTCCAGGCTAACCGCAATCTGATCCTCTCCGACGGGGCCAAGGCCGACTCCATCCCCAATCTCGAAATCATGGCCAACGACCTCCGCTGCACCCACGGGTCGGCGACGAGCCGGCTCCACGAAGAGCATCTCTTCTACCTGATGAGCCGCGGGTTGCGGCGCATCGACGCGGTGCGGATGGTCGTGGAAGGCTTCTTCGCCGAGCTCGTCGACCGGATTCCCCTCGACGACGTTCGCGCGCGGTTGCGGGGAGACGTCGACCGCAAGATGGTACAATGACCGCGGAACCCGTGCCGATGACCGGAGCGCAGCCGCGGACGGGCTACTTGCGCGTGGCCTCCGTCGAGGAGATCCCGTCAGGGGGTGCGCTTGCCGTCCCGGTGGGCGGGCGGACGGTCGCCGTGTTCAACGTTGACGGGACGTTCTACGCCGTCGACGACACGTGCACGCACGAGTATGCGCCCCTGTCGCAGGGCGCCCGCAACGGCGAGATCGTCACCTGTTCGAAGCACGGGTCGCGGTTCAACGTCCGTACCGGCCGCGTCCTCTCCCTGCCGGCAGTCGTCCCGGTGAGCACGTATCCGGTGAAGGTCGAAGACGGTCAGGTCTACATCCTGCCAGAGCCGCAGCGGGGCCACGGAATGCCCCACAAGGCGTAGCCGCGGGATGCCGCACACAGCGTAGTCAGGAGGGCGCACCATGCTGGCCGAGCGCGTTCGCGCCGACTTCCCGATCCTGCAGCAGCGCATGAACGGCAAACCGCTCGTCTACCTTGACAGCGCGGCCACGTCCCAGAAACCCAGGCGGGTCATCGACGCTCTCGTCCGCTACTACGAGCAGTACAACGCCAACGTCCACCGCGGGATCTACCGGATCGCCGAGCAGGCCACGGAGGCGTATGAGGCGGCCCGGGCCAAAGTCGCCGGGTTCATCAACGCGGCACGCCCTGAGGAAGTGGTCTTCACCCGGAGCACGACGGAAGCGATCAACCTTGTCGCCTATGCCTGGGGGCGGGCCAACGTGGGTCCCGGGGACGAGATCCTGCTTACGGAGATGGAGCACCACAGCAACCTCGTGCCGTGGCAGATGCTCGCCGCGGAGCGAAGCGCTCGGCTCCTGGCCGTGCCGTTCGATGAGCAGGGGATGCTGCGGATCGACGAGTTCGACCGGCTGCTCTCCGAGCGGACCAAGCTCGTCGCCCTCACCCAGCAATCCAACGTTCTCGGCACGATCAATCCCGTGCGTGAGCTGGCCGCGAAGGCCCACCGCGTGGGGGCGACCGTTCTCGTCGACGGCGCGCAGAGCGTCCCGCACATGCCGGTGGACGTACGGCAGCTGGGAGTGGACTTCTTCGCCTTCTCGGCCCACAAGATGTGCGGGCCGACCGGCGCGGGGGCGCTGTGGGCCCGCTATGAGCTCCTCGACGCGATGCCGCCCTTCCACGGCGGGGGCGAGATGATCATGCTCGTCCACCTGGACCGGTCGACGTACAAGGACCCGCCGCACAAGTTCGAGGCTGGGACACCCAACATCGCCGACTGCATCGTCTGGGGAGAGGCCGTCGACTACCTCCAGGAGATCGGCATGGCGGCGATCCGCGAGCACGAGATGCAGCTCACACATTACGCGATGCACCGGCTCAGCGAGGTGCCCGGGCTGCGTCTCTTCGGGCCGGAAAGCCCGCAGCGCCGGGGCGGGGTGCTGGCCTTCGACCTCGACGTCGCCCATCCCCACGACGTCGCCCAGATCCTCGACCAGGACGGGATCGCCGTGCGGGCCGGGCATCACTGCGCGCAGCCGCTCCACCGGCGTCTCGACGTCAGTGCCACGACACGGGCCAGCCTCTACCTTTACAATAACGAGGCGGACGTGGATGCGCTGGTCGCCGGACTGATGGGCGTGAGGAGACTCTTCGCGCCGAAGGCGACGCGCGTGTGGAGTTGAACTAAGGACCCATGGCCCTCGACGATCTCTACCGCGAAGTCATCCTCGATCACTACTCGCATCCCCGGAACAAGGGCGAGTTGCCAGATCCCGACATCAAGGTCGAAGGCGCGAATCCGCTCTGCGGCGACGAGCTCTCGATATTTGTGAAGCTCGACGGCGGCCGCGTCGCGGAGGTGCGGTTCCACGGCCGGGGGTGCTCGATCAGCCAGGCCTCGGCCTCGATGATGACTGAGCAGATCAAGGGCAAGACCCTGGATGAAGCCCGCGCGCTCGCCGGCCGCTTCAAGGCGATGATGCAGGGCGAGTCCGTGTCCGAGGACGAGCTCGGCGAGCTGACGGTTCTCCAGGGTGTGCGGAAATTCCCGGTCCGCGTGAAGTGCGCGACCCTCTCCTGGGTCGCCCTCGAGCAGGGGATGGACGAGTTCGAGGCGGCGACGGGCAAGATCTCGGCGAAGGCCAGCTCCGAGTAGGCCGACTCTTCGCCCCCATGAGCACGCCCCCGGCCGGCCCGCGGGTCCCGCTCCGCACGCAACGCATGCAGTAACCGCTTTGCAGAGGTTCCACCGAAATCCAATCCCGACCTGATTGTCACCTTCGCGGACGGCTTCCTAGCCTGAGCATAGGCCGGCGCATGCGGCCACGACGGCATGGGAGGGATGTCGCGGTGCGGTCCCGGATCTGGCTCGTCGTTCTCGCTGCGATCGTCGCCGGTGTGGCCATCGGCGCCCTGCTGGTCTCCATCGTCACCCGCCGGCAGCAGGCACGCCTCACGTACTTCCCCGTCGCCCAGGTCACTCCGGACGAGCCTGATCCCGCGGTGTGGGGACGCAACTTCCCCTATCAGTACGAGCGGTTGACCCGCACGCTTCGCACCGCTGAGCTCGAGCAGTACAGCAAGTACGGACGGTACGGGGGATCAGAAGCCTTCAGCAAGCTCGAGCAGGCGCCCGACCTGGAGCGTATCTTCGCCGGCAATGCCTTCAGCGTCGAGTACCGCGAGGAGCGCGGTCATCTCTCCTCGCTCAAGGATGTCCAGGCCACGAAGCGGCTGGGCGACGCCAAGCCGGGCACGTGCATGACCTGCAAGAGCAGCCAGGTACCGGGGCTGATGCGAACGATCTCGCCGCGGACATTCTACGACACGCTGATGAAGGATCTCGTCGCCGGACACAACATCCGCTTCGCCATCGGCTGCGCGGACTGCCACGACAGCGCGACGATGTCGCTCCGGATCAGCCGGCCGGCGTTCCGCGAGGCGATGGCCCGCCGCGGGATCAACGTGGACGCGGCCGGTCGGCAGGAGATGCGCACCTACGTCTGCGCGCAGTGCCACGTCGAGTACTACTGGCCGTCGAAGACGGACCGGTACCTCATCTTCCCCTGGGACAAGGGACTGCGGCTGGAAAACATCGAGGCCTACTACGATGAGCGGGCGTTCGCCGACTACACGCACGCGATCACGGGCGCCGCGATGCTGAAGATGCAGCATCCGGAGTTCGAGCTGTGGTCCTCCGGCATCCACGCCCGCAGCGGCGTGGCCTGCGCGGATTGCCACATGCCGTACACGCGCGTCGGCTCGGTGAAGATGAGCGACCACTGGGTGCGCACCCCGCTGGCCGATGTGGCGCGCAGCTGTCTGGGCTGCCACCGCGAGAGCGAAGCGGAGCTCCGGGCCCGCGTGCTCGAAGCTCAGGACCGCACCTACCAGCTCCTCCGCCAGGCCGAGCGGGCGATCGCCGACGCGATCAACGCGATCGAGGCCGCGACCGCCGCCGGCGCCGGTCCGGACGCTTTGGCCGTCGCGCGCGCCGAACATCGCAGGGCCCAGGCCCGGTGGGACTTCATCAGCGCGGAGAACTCGATGGGCTTCCACAGCCCGCAGGAAGCGGTGCGCATCCTCGGCGACGCCATCGATCACGCCCGCCGGGCCGAGCTGGCCGCGGAGCGGGCGAAGCCGCAGCGGTAGCAGGCGATGCGCACCGTCACCATCGTGCTGGCCGTCGCCGTGGGGGTCGTCGCCGGGCTCGGCGCGTTCACGTTCGTCTACGGCAAAGGCTACTCGTATCTCATGGATGATCCCCGGAGCTGCACGAACTGCCACGTGATGCGGGACAATTTCGACCTGTGGGCGGTGGCCAGCCACCGTACAGTGACGTGCAATGAATGCCACACGCCCCACGGGGTGAGGAAGTATGCGGCGGAGCTGCGGAACGGGGTGATGCACTCCGCCGTCTTCACCTTCCGCGACGTGGCGGTGATCCGCATCAAACCGTACAATCAGGAGATCCTCCAGGAGAACTGCGAGAGCTGTCACCGCGCCATGATCGACGTCATCCAGCCCGCCGGGGCGTCCCGTGGCAACTACTGCTTCGCCTGCCATCCCGGTGTCGGCCACGGCTTCTGATCCGCCGCTCATCGCGCCTGCGGAAGGCTTCCCAGAGGGGTAATCCGAAGTCAGATGGAGTTTTCGATGGAGGCATCCCTCCCATGACGCAGATCGAACAGTGGCGTGAGCTCGCGGCGCAGTTGCGTGTGGATAGTATCCGCGCCACAACGCAGGCCGGCTCGGGGCATCCCACGTCTTCCCTCTCCGCGGCCGACCTCATGGCTGTGCTCCTGGCCGGACATCTCCGCTATGACTTTCAAAAGCCGAAGCACCCCAACAACGACCACCTGGTATTTTCCAAGGGGCATGCCAGCCCGTTGCTCTACGCGATGTTCAAGGCCGCGGGCGCCATTTCTGACGCCGAGCTGATGACGCTGCGCACATTCGGAAGCCGGCTCGAGGGGCATCCCGCGCCGGTCCTCCCTTGGGTGGAGGTGGCGACGGGATCGCTGGGCCAGGGGTTGCCGGTGGGTGTCGGCATGGCCCTGGCGGGCCGGTATCTCGACAAACTCCCGTACCGCGTGTGGGTCCTCTGCGGCGACAGCGAGACGGCGGAAGGTTCCGTCTGGGAAGCGATCGAGCACGCGGCGTTCTTCAAACTGGGCAATCTCGTCGCGATCCTGGACGTGAACCGGCTCGGGCAGCGTGGCCCGACGATGCTCGAGTGGAACACCGCGGCCTACGCGGCGCGGGCCAGGGCGTTCGGCTGGGACACGATCGAGATCGACGGCCACGACCTCGCCGCCATCGACGGCGCGTATCAGCGGGCAGAACGGGCGACCGATGTCCCGACGATGATCATCGCGCGCACCCGCAAGGGGAAAGGGGCGGCGATGGTCGAGGACAAGGGGGACTGGCACGGGAAGGCGCTTTCCAAAGATGACGCGCAGAAGGCCATCGCCGATCTCGGGGGCGTCCGGCACATCACCGTGCGGGTGACCTCACCGGATGATCGGGCGCCCGGAGGGCGCACCAAGGGCGAAGAGGGCCGGCCGGCACCACAGTCGGGAGAGAGCCTTACCCTTCCGGCGTACAAGGTCGGCGACAGCGTGGCGACCCGGCGGGCCTATGGCGACGCGCTCAAGGCGCTGGGTGCCGCTCGGGCCGACGTGGTCGCCCTGGATGGCGAGGTGAGCAACTCGACATATGCCGAGGACTTCGCCCGGGCCTATCCAGAGCGGTACTTCGAGATGTTCATCGCCGAGCAGCAGATGGTCGCCGCCGCGGTCGGACTCCAGGTCCGCGGCTACGTGCCGTTCGCCAGCACGTTTGCCGCGTTCCTCACGCGAGCGTACGACTTCATCCGCATGGCCGCCGTCTCGCGGGCCAACCTGCGCCTGTGCGGGTCGCACGCCGGCGTGAGCATCGGACAGGACGGCCCCTCTCAGATGGGCCTCGAGGATCTCGCTATGATGCGGGCGGTCGGCGGCAGCACCGTGCTGTATCCCAGTGACGCGAACCAGACCGCTCAGCTTGTCGCGGCGATGGCCGACCGGCAAGGGATCGTCTATCTGCGGACGACCCGTGAGAAGTCGAAGGTCATCTATCCGCCGGACCAGCGGTTCAGCGTCGGCGGCAGCGCCGTCTTGGGGGCCACGCCGGCGGACCAGGCGGCGATCGTGGGAGCCGGCATCACCGTCCATGAGGCGTTGAAGGCCCAGCAGGTCCTCGCCGCCGAGGGGATCGCGGTCCGCGTCATCGACGCGTTCTCGGTCAAGCCCATCGACCGGCAGGCCCTCCGGGAGGCCGCGTCCGAGACCGGGGCCGTCGTCGTCGTGGAGGACCACTGGGCGGAGGGCGGCCTGGGCGAGGCGGTCCTCGGCGCACTGGCCGGGGTGGATCTGTTCCCGAAATTCGCGCATCTGGCCGTGCGGGCGATGCCCGGGTCAGGGACACCGCAGGAGTTGCTCGACGCCGCCGGGATCGGCGCGACGGCCATCGCTGACGCGGTCCGCACCCTGGTGGCCGATCGCGCTCGTTTGACGCCTCTTTCAGAACGCAGGTAAGATTGAAGGGGCAGGACATCCTCGCAGATCCGCCGTAGCAACGGATGAGTTACGCCGGACCGG
>DATDEG010000366.1:0-2216 GCA_036523465.1 bacterium | reverse complement strand
ATCGCCTATGATACCTATCGTTTCCGGGATGAGCGCATCGTGCGGCGAATCATCGGGCGGAGTTCCGGAGACGCCGTGGTCTTCAAACCGCTGAATGATGCGCAGGACGCCGATCGCCTGCTGGAGAGGTATGCCGGGGCGAAGGTGATCTGGATCTATCGCGGATACCGCTCCGTCGTGCACTCGGCCATCCGGATGTGGCAGGGCGCGCAGCGCGACATCATGCTGGGCATCGCCCGCGACGAGCGGCGGCATCCGGGGCAGGTTCCGGTGCGGGAGGGGATGACGCCGGACATGGTGGCTCTGTGCCGGCGCCTCAGCGACCCCGACATCTCTGCGGAGGATGGAGCGGCGCTTCACTGGTACTTCCGCAACCTCCTCTACTTCGAGCGCGGCCTAGACCGGCACAGCAGCGTCTTGCTCGTGAAGTACGAAGATCTCGTCGCTGAACCGACCACCTACTTCCCCGGCATCTTTGAATTCATCGGATGCAGATACTCCGAGAAGTACGTCAAGATCGTACAGCGCAGCGGACTCGAGCAGCCGGCCGTCCCGTCGTTGAGGCCGGAGATCGAAGGACTCTGTGTCACCCTGATGGAGCGTCTCGATTCGCGGAAAGGGCTCGGGGCCGCGGGCCCGGCCGTCTCCGAAAGGACGGGCCGGACCGATGCATCCCGTCCCTGAGCGTCCTGCCATGAAGTTGAGCGTCATCGTCCCGTGTCTGAATGCGGCGGAGACGATTGGAGCCCAGCTAGAGGCGCTGACCAACCAGCAATGGGATCAGCCATGGGAAGTGATCGTGGCGGACAACGGATCGGCGGATGGTTCGCAGGCCATCGCCGAGCGGCTGCGCGCACGGCTCCCCAATCTCCGCATCGTCGACGCTTCTGACCGGCGCGGGCCGGCCCACGCCATGAACGCGGGGGCGTCGGCAGCGGTCGGCGAGGCGCTGGCTTTCTGCGACGCCGACGACGAGGTGGCGCCGCGGTGGGTAGCCGCGATGGGCGAGGCGCTTTCCACTTACGACTTCGTGGCCTGCCGCATCGATCTCGAGAAGTTGAATCCCGCGTGGATGCAGCGGCGATCGCCCCAGGACCGCGACGTCCAGCGATACTCGTATCCGCCGTTCCTGCCCCACGCCGGCGGAGGGACGCTGGGGGTCAAACGCCGGATCCACGAGGCCGTGGGAGGATTTGACGAGTCGCTGCCCTATCTGCAGGACACGGACTACTGCTGGCGGATCCAGCTCGCCGGAACCGCATTGCATTTCGTTCCCGACGCCGTTGTCCACGTCCGGCTGCGCCACACGCTCCCGGGGGTGCTGAGGCAGGCCCTGCACTGGGCTGAGTACAACGTGCTGATGTACAAGCGGTATCGGCGATTTGGGATGCCCAGGCTCACGCTGCGCGAGGGGATGATCGGGTGGTGGCGTCTCGCCCGGAGTCTCCTGCGCGTGCGCAGCAAGGCGGATTGGGCCCGGTGGGTCTGGGGCTTTGGATGGCGCGTGGGCCGGCTGCGGGGAAGCATCAAGTATCGCGTCGTGGGGCTTTGACAGCACGGTCATGTCAGATGCGCGGGGAGGTTTGTGAGTCGGATTGCCGGTCTGGGTCGGCGGTAGTGAGATGCCCCCGCGGGGCGGCCACGGGCTGAGCGATACCCTTGCAGGGAAAGCGGGGCGGGGCATGGTCCAGGAGGTATCACGTGACGTTTGGCCGGTGGAAATCGGCGAGCGGCTTCGATACCGATCGCAGTTTGTCCTGGGTCCTCGGTTCGTCGAGGATCTGCCGGCGTGGAGCCGGGTGGAGCTGGGTCATGGGCTTCGCCTGAGCGCGCACCCAGATCTTCCTGTCACTCGCGTCGTCGACGGGCCGCGGGCGATCACGCTGCTCGGGTACATGCTGGATCCCTTCCAACCGGCGGCGACCGATGCGGATCTGGTGCGGGACCTCCTGGCGACACTTGCCGCGGCGGGAGATCTGGTCGAGCAGACGGGGCGGTATGGCGGACGGTGGATCCTGATCGTGGACGACGGCTCCTCACGACGGCTCTTCCACGATGCGATCGGAATGCGTCAGGTGTATTACACGGATGTGGCCCGGACCGGCGAGGTGTGGTGCGCCTCGCAGCCCGGCATCGTCGCCGGCCTGCTGCAGTTGCCGGTCAGCGAGGAGGCCCTGGCGCTCCTCGCCGCCTATCCTCGGCCGTATGGGGAGCAC
>DATDEG010000365.1:0-2105 GCA_036523465.1 bacterium | reverse complement strand
GCGAGCACCAAAGGCGCCCCGGCGTCTGATGTCTTCATACGGATTGCGGCAATGCCTCCCCGCCGACGTTCGGCCACCCGGCGGGCAACCTGTGAGCCAGCTGCTCGATGGTGACCGACTCCATCTCCCGTTCCATCACCGTCTGCAGCTGGGCCAGTGCCGCGCGCACCGGGCACGGTTGTACGCACTGGCAGTCGCCCCACACCACGCAGAGGTTCAAGGCGATCGGTCCCTCCGTGGCCTCTACGACATCCCGCAGGGTCACCGCCCCCGCCGCCTTCGCGAGCTCGACGCCACCTCGTGTCCCCCGATACGTGCGCAGGATGCCTGCCCTGCTCAACCCGTGGACGATCTTGGCCATATAGGCCTGGGGGACACCCTGCCGGCGCGCGATCTCAGCTGATATCCCTCGCCCGCGCAGAGCGAGGTCGATGACAGTTCTCATCGCGTAGTGTGCGTTTCTGCTCAGCCGCATGGAAATCGGATAAAGAGTGTACCTTTGTCACCTTGGAAGTTAGCGGAGGAGGTGGGGCTGGGGAATCAGGCGGCAGTCTGAATTCTATCGGGTCGACAACCGATGGCAGAGGTCGAAGCGGTCGGAGCGAGCTTGTGCGCTACGGGTTGCGGAATCGAGGGCGGATCCAGCCGCTGATCGTGTCCAGGAAGCCTGGGACGAAGGCGGGAGGCAACTTCGCGTACTCGGTGACGCTCCCCGTCGTCGCTTCCTGGAAGAGATGGTTGGCCCGCGGAAAGACGGCCACCGTGACGTCACCAGTACCTCCACGACCGAGAGCAGCCACCATCCCCGCTCGGTTCTGCCAGAGATCGACCTGGACATCGAGAACGCCGAAGAGCGCGAGCACCGGCACGTGGACGCGCGCCCAGTCCGGCCCCGGATCGTACTTCACGAAGAAGCGCATCCACGTCCGAAGGAACATCATCTGCTCCTCGGCGAGCCGCTCGAGTGGGGGTAGCTTCGCCCGTTCCTGCTCCGGCAGCGCGGCGAGCTGGCGGCCGCCCGTCTCCAGGATGACGGCGCGCAGCCGGTCCCACTGCTCCGTCCGGATGAGCTCGAGGTTGGCTCTGGCCTCGGCTACCCCGCGCTCAACAACCTCAGGCGGCAGCCCCATCGCCCGGAGCACGCGTTCATTCTGCTTGAGGAGAAGGTCGTATCCCGGAACTCCGGGGCCGGCCATGGAGACGACGAAGGCGACCTGCGGGTTGCGGGCGGCGACCATCGCGGCGATGAGGCCGCCTTCACTGTGACCCATGAGACCGACGCGCGCCCAGGCGATCTCGCGGCGTGCGCGGAGGAACCGCCATGCCGCCTCAGCATCGCTCGCAAGATCGGCGGAGGTGGCGGTGGCATGGTTCCCCGTGGACTTCGCCGTCCCCCGGTCATCGTAGCGGAGCACCGCCACGCCCCGCCGTCCCAGGTGGTCCGCGATGACGGCGAAGGGCCGGTATCCAGGAACGCCGGGTATCGCCTCATCACGATCTTGCGGGCCGCTCCCGCTGATGAGGACGACGGCCGGCACCTGATCACTCGTTGCCGGAAGCGTCAGCGTGCCGGCGAGCGTGGGGCCGGCGGGGACCGCGATGCCGACGTCCACCTCACGGTAGGGCGGCGATGCATCCTGAACGGCTTGGGCTTGGGGGATGATTCCCAGAAGCAGCGTGATCAGCGCGCCCGCTGCCTGGAGGGTGACCACCGTGCGCAACCGCTTCATGGCACGCCTATCCTATCACGCGGTCGCGATGACCGAGATCTAGCCCCGCCGCGGGGATCCGCACCAGCAGCACGGGGCGCGTGCTCTGCGCGATGACGCGCTGTGCGACGCTGCCGGCCCATACGGCACCCACACCCGAGCGCCCGTGCGTGGCCATGACGGTGAGATCGACATCTCGCGCCAAGGCGAGATCGAGGAGAGTGCGGACCGGCTCCCCGCGATCGACTGAGGTCTGCGCTCGGAACCCGCGGGTCACCAGCGACCCGGCGGTGGCCTGCAGGTAGCTCTCGGCATCAGCCGCCTCGGCGTTCAGCACGGCGGCCGCAGCCGTTGGCATGAGACGCGTTGCCGCGGATCGCTCACCCGAGACGGTCT
>DATDEG010000364.1:0-6559 GCA_036523465.1 bacterium | reverse complement strand
GGGATGCGGTCGTTGGCCTGATCACGCAGCGCGAATCGGAGACGGTCGTCCGCCTCGTCGCCAGCCAGAACACGCTTCGGGGGGAACCGCTGCCGGTGTACGTGCAGATGTTTGACAACCGGTTGGTCTACCGCAAAGGCGCGGTGGTGGCATCAGGGCGGGTGGACGGCCGGACCTCGCGCGAGGCGATCGTGGCCAGCCTCTTCCGTCTCGCAGACGAGGCGGCGCGCGGCGCGAGGGGCAAAGTGCTCTCCCCGCCGTTCACGATCGTCACCACGCCGCCCAACGCCGTTGTGGGGATCGATGACTCGCAGCAGGCGGTTCGCCGTCTTCAGCAACTGCACCGCAGCGCTCTGGTCCGGGTGGTCACTCCCGAGGACATCAGGACCGTCGGGCCCCTCACAGTGAGATTTGTTGTGGTGGAACGCTGATCTCTTTCCGCCTATTGGCGGTAGGAATTCCTTCGCAGAGACGGAATACGCCACAATCGGGAGCGGGATGACTCCGCGGCGTGCGGAGTCGAAAAGGGAAGTCCGGTGCAATTCCGGCGCGGTCCCGCCGCTGTAACCGGGGAGATCCCCCAGCACGGCCACTGGGCTACGGTCCGGGAAGGCCGGGGTGACGATGACCCGGGAGCCAGAAGACCTGCCCGCCCCAGTTTTCCCACGCCTTCGAGGCAGAGGAGGTGGGCCACGTGCGGATCGCGCTCTGCCTGGTGCTCCTGGTGCTGGCGGTCCCGGCCTGGGCGCAGATCCCTCCGGTCTTCGAGCTTCCCGAGGTAACCATCCCCGGACGCCGGCCGCAGCCTGCGTCGGCGACGCCCGCATCGATCAGCGTGCTCACGCACGAGGACCTCGAGGCGCTCGGGATTCAGACGCTGGCGGAAGCCCTCCAGCTGCTCCCCGAGGTATTCGTCCGGACGTACGCGGGCGGGGGCGCGCTGGCGGAGGCTTCCATCCGCGGCTTCGGGCCGGGGCAAGTCCTGGTTCTGCTCGACGGTGTTCCTCTCAATAACGTCGCACTGGGCCAAACCGACCTGAGCACGATCTCCCTCGTCGGCGTGCAACGCATCGAGGTGCTGCGCGGTCCGTTCGCGGCATTGGCCGGCAGCGGCGCGCTCGGTGGCGTGATCAACGTCGTGACGGGAGGGACCGGCGGCGGCGTCGCGACGCGGTACGGAGGAGGCGGCGAGCGCCGCATCTCGGTGACTTCCGAGCGTGGGCCCATCTCGGTCGGCCTCGACGCGGGAGGAGGGGAAGGGTACCGTCCCAACAGCGACTCCACGGACTTCACACTCCGGGCCGATCTCCGGCTGCGCTCCGGCTTCACCCTGCGGATCCATCACCACCGCGCGGAACTCGGCACCCCGGGCGATGTCGCAGCACCGACGCCGTTCGACCGCCAGTCGAGCGATCGCACTGTGGTTCAAGGCCAGTGGACAGCGGGCGAAGCCGTCCGGGCCCGCGCCTACTACACGGCGGAAACGCTTGTGTTCGCCACACCGTTCGGGTCGAGCACGTATCGGGCGTCGCTCGCCGGCGGTGAGTGGCAGCGTCAGTGGTCCGTCGGACCGCAACGGGTCGTCGTCGTGGGCCTCGAGGTCGCATCGCAGCGCCTCGACGCCTCGGTCTTTGGATCGGCGATCGTCGAAGACGCCGTGGTCGGAGCCGGCTACGTGCAGTACGATGCCGCCCTCTCACCACGCCTCCTTGCCTCGGTGGGTGCGCGATTCGATGTCCACTCGCGCTACGGAACGGCGTTCGATCCCCGGGCGGGGATCGTCTTCGACCTCGATGGCCGGACCCGGCTCCGCGCCGCAGTGGGCCGCACGTTCCGCGGTCCCACCTTCCTTCATCTCTTCTTTCCGGGGTGCAGCAATCCGGGATTGATGCCGGAGTCCGCCTGGGCGGTGGAGGTCGGGGTCGAACGGATATCGTCGGGCGGGTCGGTTGGGGCGACCGCCTTCGTGGCCGAGGCCGCCAACCTCATCTCGAGCGGATGCCCGCCACTAAACATCGACCGGGCCTCGGTGCGCGGGATCTCCCTGGATGGCCGCACCCGGCTGAGCGGCAAGGGATTGCTCCACATCAACTTCACCTTCCAGCAGGCCGTGGACCGTTCAACGGGAGATGCGCTGCCCAGGGTGCCGGCGCTGGCGGGGAACGCCGCAGTCGCCTATCGGCTCACCGATGCGGACTCTCTCGCCGCGATCCTGCGGTACGTGGGCCCACGCCGGGATGTGGACTTCTCGGTGTTCCCGGCGGCGACGGTCGACGCTGCGGGTTACATGGACCTTGGCCTGCGCTACCAGCACCGCATCGGCGAAGGATGGACATTGACGGTCGGGGTCGATAATGCGCTGGATGCCCGCTATGCGGTGGTCAACGGCTTTCCCGCTCCGGGCCGGCGGATGTTCGTCTCGGCCGCGGGGAGGTTCTAGACTGTGCGCACCCGGCTCGCTGCATTCGCGCTGATCGTCGCCGCTGCCCTGAGCGGGACCCTCCTTAGCGATCAAGAGCGTCGAAGCGTCCAGGTAAGATTTCCGACCGGCTCCCCGGACCGCGATGTCCCTGGTCCGACCGCGGTGGAGGAAGCGGGGTTGCCGCCGGTCAGCGTTCCATTGATCCCATCGCCCGAAGTGTCTCGCACACGGGGGGCGCACACCCCGCACAATCAGAACAACCTCACGCGCCCGTCTCGGGAGGCGACGAGGGGTAGCCCGAGATCCCCAGAGAGCGCCGGCGCGCCCATTCCGATCAGACCGCCCGTCCCGATATCCGCTCCGGCGAAGCCAGCGAGGCATTCCGGCCTCCCGGGCCAGTCTGCTCCGCAGGATTCTCGGCGGGCAGGCAGGATGCCGGGGAACGCCGCCAGTGCCCCAGCGATTTCCGATCCCGCGCAGGCCGGCGCCGATTCGACGGCCGGGCAGCCAATCTCCGGTCTCCAATCTCCCGACGGGCAAGCGGGGCAGCAGCAGGCTGCATCCCCGGCGGAAGGCGCCTCGCGGCCAACAGATCAACGCCACACGCCGGTGCTGACTCCTCCGGTCCTCCTCACCGCCTCGGAGGCGGCATCATCGCAGTCCGCCCAGGTCACTCTGGACCGGACGATGCTCACCCCCCAACTCCGTATCACCGCGCTTGAGGGCCGTGTTGTGCTGGCGGTCCTCGTTCGCGTGGATGGGTCGGTGGGTTGGGTGAGGATCGAGTCCTCCTCCGGGATCGACCCGCTCGATACCGCAGCGGTCAAGGCTGCGGAGATCTGGAGGTTCAGGCCGGCGACTCGTGACGGCGTCTCCACAGAATCGTGGGCGATCATTGCGGTGCGCTTTGTTCTTCCTTGAGAGGCCACGTCCGCTATGATCCTTGGGAATCCGGATGGAGGAAGATGGCCCGAACGGTCCTGGCGGTAGACCCAGGGCGGGGCAAGTGCGGGCTGGCCGTCCTCGACGGGATGCGCGTCTTGGCGCGGGCGGTGGTCCCGCGTGACGACCTCGCGGAGATGCTGCGTGACTGGCGCCGACAGTTCCCGATCGGCGAAGTGATCGTGGGGAACCGGACGTCCGCCGAAGAGGTCGCCTCAGTGGTCCGCCGGGAATTGCCCGGAGTACCCGTTAATCTGTCCGATGAGGCCGGGACGACACTGGAGGCCAGGCGGCTCTACTTCGAAGACCACCCCCAGCGGGGGTGGCGCCGGATCATCCCACCAGGCCTGCGGCTCCCTCTGGAGCCCTACGACGACTATGCCGCCATCGTCCTGGCGAGGCGGCGGGCTGCCCAGGGACTTCCCGCGAACCTCGATGAGGCCTCCCGAAAAGAGGAGGAATCGCCCTAGGGGTGGAGTATACCGAACTGGGCGCAGGGGCGCGTTCGCAGGCGGGGTAAACGTTGACAGGGGGCTCTGTGGGCTCTAGCATTGATATTTGGCTTCTCCCGGCCACCCCCGCCGGCCGGTGTTCAGGACCCTATTCGCCGGATACTAGACAGTAGACACGCGTCACAAGCTGTTCTCTGCCAGGCGGTCCCCTGGGCCGCAGGCTCGGTAGCGCGGCAGGGAAAGGAGGCGACGGAGGAAGGTTCTGCCGACGAGCGCCGCGCTGGCGGTCGTGGACGACTGATCATGGCAGGAACTCCGGGCAGAGGGCCGGGGCGTCACGGAAGAGGAAACACGCACACTCTTGCCGCGACGGTCGGCCGGACGCTCGGACACCCAACAAGGGGGTAACGAGCACCGATGAAGAAAGTCGCTGTTTCCATCGCAGCATTGCTCGTGCTCGCGGTCGTCTCCCCCGCCTTCAGCCAGCCGTTCGCCGACGTGCCCACCGATCACTGGGCATTTGACGCGATCGCGGAACTGGCCGCGAAGGGCCTCGTCGAGGGCTACCCCGACGGGACCTTCAAGGGCGATCGGGCGATGACCCGGTACGAAATGGCCATGGTCGTGGCCAGGATCCTGGCCCGAGTCGAGGCCATCAAGATCCCGCCGCCGCCTCCTCCGGTGAAGATTCCGCCACCTGAGGTCACCCGGGCGGACATCCAGACCCTGCAGCGGTTGATCAACGAGTTCCGCGCAGAGCTGGCTGCTCTCGGCGTGCGGGTTACGGCGGTCGAGGAAGAGTTGGCCGCCGTGCGGGCGAGGCTGGACAACACCAAGGTCACAGGCTTCGCCTTCTTCCGGTACCAGGCCCAGATGACGGGCAACGGAAACCCGTACACCTACGGGTTGTTCAACGTGACCTTCAACGGGAAGATCAGCAACACGGCATCGGCCACCGTCAACATGCTGCTGACCACCACCACGGGCGGCGGCGTGTTCGCGTTCGGGAGCGGCATCTGCGGCGCCCTCCTGCCCGGTGGTCCTGCTACCCCGTGTGCGGACGTCGACACCGGCGGATATCCGACACCTGGTGTGTCGTTTGACCGCGCGTACATCGACGTTGCCGCCTACGGGCTCAACTGGCGTCTCGGCCGGCAGACCTACCGGCTGGGACCGATCGGCCTCCTGTTCAGCGAGGCCTCGCTCAACATCTTCGCCGGCGACTCGGTCGGCGCGGATGGCCTGAAGGTGACCGGCAGCTTCGGTCCGCTGAGCTTCGAGGCTGCGGGCTTCACGGCAGGCATCCTGGCCGGGACGCTGAACGCCGCGTACTCGATCCTGATGGCGCGCGGTTCGATGCAGATCATGCCCGGCTGGACGTTGGGTGCCAACTTCCTGCGCGAGAACTGTAACCAGAACTGCGCGGCGAACTTCCTCAGCACAGGCTGGTCGGTGGACATCAACGGGACCATCATCCCGGGCCTGACCCTGACGGCTGAGTATGCCGTGTTCACCCCGGGCTCCCTCTTCGTGGGGCCGTTCCCGGACAACACGGCCTACCAAGTCAACACCGTTTGGAACCTGGGCCAGCTGACCGGCATGACGCAGTTCAGCCCGACGCTGCGGATCCAGTACAAGAAGTTCGGCACGAACTACCTGCCGTTCTACCGAGGCGGCGGTGACCTCTTCGGCATCAACTACACCAACAACTACCGGGCCTGGAACGCGCAGCTGAGCCTGACCTTCAGCCCGCTCTTCCGGCCGTACGTCAACTACGAGTCGGGATCAATCATCTCGACGGGTGCAGGCGTCACCGAGCTGGAGCTGGGCTTCTTCAGCCAGATCACCTCGGGCGTCACAGCGCGGTTCAGGTACCAGCGGCGCGAGCAGCCCGCTGGCACCGTGCTCACGCACCGCTACCGGCTGCAGATCGACGCATCCTGGTAGTCTAACCGCTTGCTGGTCGCGAAGTCCCCGGGTACGATTACCGGGGACTTCGCATTTCTGCACGAGATGTTACGTATCTCGGGTATAGTAGGGTGAGCGGAGGTGACGGCTGTTGGCGAAGGTCTTGCTGGTCGTCGTGCTGGCGGTCTCCCTGGGCCAGTTCGTGCCGTCCTGCGGCGCGGGGGGCGCCAGCGAAGTCATCGGGTGGGTGGCGGACAAGTACTATCTCCCCAAGCGGCAGTCCTTCGTCGTGGTGATCAACAACGTGGAATACAACGTCCCCGACGACTTCTACTACCTCGTCGAGGTCGGCGACCTCGTGAAGAATGACGGTGGGATCTGGACGATCGTGAAGAAGAAGGGGACATAGCCATGCGTACGACGCTTGTGCTTGCGAGTGCGGTCATCCTGCTCGGCCTGGCCTCTGCGCCGGCCACGGCCCAGACCGGGAAGGTCATTGTCGTCGCCGATTTCGCGAATATCAGCGTCGACAGCGGCCTGATCCCCTCTGCTCAACTCAGCGATGTCCTCCGCACGCTCCTCCAGCAGCGGCTCCCCGCCCAGACGCGTGTGATCAGCGGTGACGCCGTGCGCGCGGCCATGCGGGCCCAAGGGTTCACGACCAGCGATCTCGTCTACCCCTCGCGGGTGGCGGCGGTGGCGCAGACCCTCGGCGCCGACTGGGTGGTAACCGGCACCTGGACCCAGTTGCGGTTCATCAGCCGCGGGACGGCGGAGGACCCGGGCGCGCCCTCCATCCGGCAGGGAGATCCGTTCGCCATCGCGGCCGTGGAGA
>DATDEG010000363.1:0-3326 GCA_036523465.1 bacterium | reverse complement strand
CGGCTGAACCAAGCGTGCATCTCGATGTCCGCCAGCTGCGCCAACCAGAGCAGCGTCTCGACGTTGTTGCATACCGGCGCGCGCATCAGACCGTTGCTGCTCCCGCTGAAGATCTCGACGATCTGGACGAACGGCGGCGTGTCCTGGACATCCTTCTGATAGAAACTCTCGCCGGTCACCCCGTTGGGAAAACGCCGCAGGGTCACCGGACGGTCGCGGAGATGCGGAAGGATGAACGGGGCGATGCGGAGGTAGTACTCGATGAGGTCGGCCTTCGTGAATTCGAGCCCGGGCCAAAACACCTTGTCGAGGTTGGTGAGCTCGACGTGCAGCCCATGCTCCTCGAGGACCGTTTCCAGCGGATGCTTCTTCCGTGCCTGCGCCGGTTTCGGGATGGTGACCGCCGCGGACGTACGCTCCGCTCTGGATGGACGGATCTGGGCCACGGAGCTGCTTTGCCCCGTTCCCACGACCTCCGCTACCGGCAGCGCCCGCTCCAGCTTCACCTCACGCGCCACCTTATCGTCCCGCAATCCCTTGTAGACCGGAAACCGCAGCAACGCGTCGGTCGTCCACCCACCGTACTCTACCTCCACCACGAGATCGGGCCGGACCCAGGTGGCGGGCTCGTTCGTGGGCGGTAGGAGGGGGAACGGGCAGGTGGGCTGGACACGTTGGAGCAGGAGCGCGTGGATGCGCCGGAGTTCTCTGTCGGTGAATCCGCCGCCGCAGTGCCCGATGTAGCGCAGTCGGTCCTGATCTTCGTAAGCGCCCAGCAGCAGCGCGCCGAACGTCTTCGCCCGGCCGCCGAGGCCCTTGGTGAAGCCGGCGACGACGGCGTCGAGCCGCTGCTTCACCTTGAGCTTCAGCCAGTCGGAGGTGCGCTTCCCCGGCTGGTACGGACTGTCCGCCCGCTTCGCCATGATGCCTTCGACGCCGATGCTCTGCGCGGCCTCGTAGAACGTCTTGCCTTCTTCCGCCACTGTTCCGGAGGGCCGGATGAGCGGATGCTCGGCCAGGACGGCCTCCAGCGCCAGCCGCCGCTCACGCAGCGGACGGTCGACCAGGAGATGGCCGTTCAGATAGAGCAGGTCGAAGATGTAGTACACAAGCGGCGCGCTCGACGCGCCGCCCGCGCTGGCGCGGGCTTGCAGGATCGGGAACGACGAGCGGCCTTGCGCGTCGAGCGCGACGATCTCGCCGTCCAGGACGGCGTCCGGCAGATCGAGGCTATACAATGCCTCGACCACTTCCGGAAATTGCTCGTTGATGACGTGACCGCTGCGGCTGCGGATGACGACCTGCTTCTCGGCGCCCGCGCGCCGCAGATAGGACACAGCCCGGATGCCGTCCCACTTGATCTCGAACAGCCAGTTCGTCCGATCGAACGGCTCCTCGACCAGCGTGGCCAGCGTCGGCTTGATCTCCTTCGGAAACGGATCGCTCCCCGGTCGCTCGAGCCTGAGCGTCTTCAGCGCCTTCCGCGCCGCTGGCGACGACGATCTTGCTCTGCTCTCGTTCTTGCCATTCGTGCCCCTCGCGCTCGACGGCCTTCCTATCCCGGATCCCTTATCCCGTGCCCCGTCCGTTTCTTTGGAGTGCCAGCGCGCGGTCTTCCCACCGGCGATCTCGTCGATGGTGCGCCCGGTCGTCGCCGAACGGGACGGTTGCGGCAGGGTCCATCCGTCCACGGCGTCGGCGTCGCGTTTCTTGAACATCAACCACTGGGTCTCCCCGCCCAGCTTCGTCCGCACGAGATGGAACTCGCCGCGGAGCTTCTTCCCGGCCAGCCGTACGGCCAGCTTCCCGCTATCGTAGGCCTGCTGCGGGTCGCCCTCGAGGCTTTCGTACGTGCCGCGGTCCCAGACCATCACCGTTCCGGCGCCGTAGTTCCCCTTGGGGATCACTCCTTCGAAGTCCATGTAGTCGAGGGGATGATCCTCGACGGGGACGGCAAGCCGTTTCTCATTTGGATCGAACGTCGGGCCCTTCGGGACCGCCCAGGACTTCAACGTGCCGTTCATCTCCAGGCGGAAGTCCCAGTGCAGGCGCGTGGCGTGGTGCTCTTGCACGACGAACCGGAGCTTACCCGCGCGCGCCGCCACCCGGCCCTCCGGCTCGGGGGTCTTCGAAAAACTCCGCTTCCGATGATATTGTTCGAGGCTCATCCGCGCGTCGCGCTCTCTACACGACGGCGCAGAGCCTGCGCGTAGTCTGTCGCCGGGGCTCCATCCTCGTGGGTGAAGTAGGCGTAGACGTCCCGGCCTTCCGCCAGCCGGGTGGAGATCCATTCCGCGCGCTCATCCAGGTCCGCCTCCCCATAGGATGATTTGTGGAGGCGGAGGTAGGAGAGGGGACCGACGATCTCCCGCGGCTGCGTCTCCTCGTCTGTCTCTCCGATGACGAGCGAGACCCGCCGGGCATCGAGCAGCTGGTACACGCTGTCGCGCCGCCAGGACGGATGGCGGAACTCGAGGACGGCGAACGCTCCGGGCCGCAGCTGCGTGAGGAACGCCTCCAGCCTCGTGAGGTCGCACTGGAGTGAAGGCGGGAGCTGGAAGAGCAGGACGCCGAGCCGTGGACCGAGCACCCGCATGCGCTCGAAGAGGAAGGCCAGATCCCCATCGACATCGGCCAGCCGCTTGAGGTGGGTGATGCGGCGGTGCGATTTGACGGCGAAGCGGAACTCGGTCGGAACCGACGTGGCCCACTGCGTCAGGGTCTCGTCGGTTGGATACCGGTAGAAGGTGTTGTTGATCTCACAGCTGGCGAAGACCCGGCCGTAGTAGGCGAGGTACTCGCGCGCGGGGAGGTCCTTAGGGTAGAACGACCCTTTCCATTCGGGATAGCTGAAGCCCGACGTGCCGGCATAGAACTCGGCCATGCCGGCTAGCCATGGCGCTCACGCAAGGCAGTGGCGCGCGGACGCGCCCGCCGACCGCGGCGGACCGGCTCCTCCTTGCGCGTTGCCTGGAGGCTGCGCCGCAGCGCCTCCATGAGGTCCACGACCTTCTCCTCCTTGCGTTCCGGCGCAGCGATCGGCTCGCCCTCGACCTTCGCATTGATGACCTTCTGGAGCGCTTCGCGGTACTCGTCCTGATACTGCGCCGGATCGAACCCCGTGGCCATCCCTTCCACGAGCTGGAGGGCCATCTTCTTCTCGTTGGGGTGGACCTTGGCCTGGACGGGGAGTTCGGGGATGTCCTCGGCGCTGCGGACCTCGTCCGCGTAGAGCAGCGTGGACATGACCATCGCCCCGTTGTACGGGCGCACCGAGACGAGATGCTCCTTCTCGCGGATCACGACCTTGCCGACCGCGACCTTCG
>DATDEG010000362.1:0-6432 GCA_036523465.1 bacterium | reverse complement strand
AGGGCCGTGGCGAACAATTTCGCCAGATCCCGCCGCCGAACCACCTGCATGCCGCGCTCGATCTGCCGGCCAGTGTCGGCATCGGTGACGCTTACGCGGACGGCGAACATCCGCGGCATCTGCCCGATGATCCCCCGGATACCCGGCCCGCGATCCTGGTCGACCTTGCCGATGAGCTCTCCGAGATTCCCTTCCTTGAACGGCCGCTCCAGAGTGCGGACGACCGTGATGATATCCGAGGTCGTCAGCGCGTACTCCACGTCGCCGAGCATGTCCCAGGGGTGCCCGCAAATCAGGAGCTTTGAGCCGACGCGGAGCGTCACCGTGCAGATCCCGCCAAAGTTGAGGTTCCCGCGTGCTTGGAGGACGCCGACGGAGCTGCCGCCGACGATCGGCGCCGCCGGGAAGTCGGTGATGTCGCCGCCCTGGGCCTGCAGGGTTGGTTTCTCGCCCCGGATCTGCTCGAGGCCCCGCTCGAGCAGCCGCAGCGAGCGGCCCGAGAGTCCGGAGACCGTTTCGGGAAACAGCGCCGCGGGGATGAAGGCGCCGACGTCAGACAACGCCGCCTCGATGTGCCGGGCCTGATCGAGCGTCCCCGCGATCACGACCCGGGAGACGTCGCGTCCACCGATGCGCAGCGGCGTCATCGCCCTATACGTCCTGGGCCAAGCGCCCGCCGGCGTCCCCGCGGGGAGATCGAGGATGCGCAGCATCTCCTCGATGGGCGTCGCCAGGGCGAGGTCGCGCTTGTCGGGTTGGAAGAGATATCCTGCGCTCAGCGCGCCGAACAGCTTCCCATTGATGTACAGCGGGCTCCCGCTCATGCCGGCCGCGGTCCCACCGGTCCGATCGACGACGGGCCCGGAGACCCGGAAGAGGACGAGATGCCGGACCGGGATGATGCCCCCGCCCCCGCGGAGGATCCCGATAACCTCGAGTGAGAATTCCTCGACCTTCTGGCCCTTGACGACGGTGCGCCCGATCCCGCGCATGCCGGGCTTGATCTCGCCGATCGGCATGATCGGCGGGATCCCTTGATTTCCGCTTTGTGCCCAGCTCGCAGCCGGGACGACGAGCGCCGCGAGGAGCATCACCATCACGACAACACGTGCCACAGCCCTGCCTCCCTCCACTGACAGAGTGGCTCCCGCACCACGCGCGCCGCGCAGTGGGGAGCGTCTGGGGGAAGTGATTCGCTCCGGAAGAAGGACCTCCCCCTCGCTGATGTCATCTCTCAACCAACAAGGAACGCCGGGAGGGTATTCCCACGTGAGCAGCGGAGGCGCTCCGCGCCTCCGCTGTCTGGATACGAGACTCTCGAATGAAACCCGCGCGGGATGGGAGTTAGGGCGTTCCTGGGGGAACTCTAGCGGACTTCAATCCTCAGCAGGACATCCCCGAGTTCGACCCGTTGACCTGGCCGGACGAGCACCTCGCGCACCACGCCCTTCCAACGAGAGCGCGCGGCGATGTCGGTCCGCTGCGTCAGCCCGGTCCGCACGTAGACGAGGGGTTGGTCCTCCTGCACCTGGGCGCCGACCTCGACGAGGCCATCGGCGAGCACCGTGCCGGCGAGGGACGCCTTCACTTCCTGGAGCGGGGGTGTGGGGCCCGCGAAGGCGGCGGCGGCCAGCGCCAGGACGACTACCGTGAGGAGCACCGGAATACGCATCATCACTTCAATTATACGTCTGCCCCGCCTGCGAGGTTCTCAGCCCTGGAACTCGTGCGGGGGCGATTGCGTGCGTCCGAAGTAGTAGCGCAGCCCCTGGACGATCCGTTCGGCCGCCCGGCCGTCCCCATACGGATTGCGGGCTCCAGCGGCCGCCCGGTAAGCGGAGGGATCGCTCAGCAGCCGCGTGGCCTCGGTCACGATCCGTCCCCGCTCTGTGCCGACCAGGGTGAGCACACCCGCGGCAATCCCCTCGGGCCGTTCCGTGACGCGCCGCAGCACGAGGGTCGGGATCCCCAGGGCCGTCGCCTCTTCTTGGATCCCGCCGGAGTCGGTCAGGATGAGCGTGGCCCGCCGCTGGAGCTGCACCCACGGCCCATAGTCGGGCGGCTCGAGGAGGTGGGCCCGCGCGTGGCCGTGGAGGACGTCGGCGACGACGCGCCGGACCACCGGATTGGGGTGAACGGAGAAGACCACCTCGATGTCGGGAAAGCGGCCGAGGAGGTCGAGCAGGGCGAGGTAGATCTGCCGCATCGGCTCTCCCCAATTCTCCCGGCGGTGGGTCGTCACCAGGAGAAGACGCCTGCCCTCCAATGGCGGCAGGCCGGAGACGGGCGCGATGTCCCGCCGCTCTCTCACCTCAAACAGCGCGTCGATCACCGTGTTGCCCGTGACGATGATCGTCCGCGGGTCGATCCCCTCGCGGACAAGATTCACCCGGCTGCCGGGCGTCGCGGCAAAGTGCAGGTCGGCGAGCACCGAGGTCATCCGCCGGTTCATCTCCTCAGGGAACGGCTCATACTTGTTCGCCGTGCGCAGGCCCGCCTCGACGTGACCGATGGGGACGCGGTGATAGAAGGCGGCCAGCGCGCCGATGAACGTGGTGTGCGCGTCGCCCTGGACAAGCACAAATTGCGGGGCGGCCTGGGCGAGAACGTCGTAGAGTCCGCGCATCGCCCGCGTCGTGATATCGGCCAACGATTGCTCGCGCTGCATGATGTCGAGGTCGTAGTCGGCAGTGATCCCAAAGAGGCGGGTGACCTGGTCAAGCATCTCCCGGTGCTGTGCGGTCACGGCCACGATCGGGGTGAAGTCCTCGCTGGCCCGGAGCCGCTGCACGACGGGCGCCATCTTCACGGCCTCGGGCCGGGTCCCGAAGATCGTCATCACCCGGAGACGCTCGCTCACAACTTCGATTCTACCGGAGGCCGGCGTGTTGTGAGGTCGTCTCAGCCGGGCGGAGGCGGAGCAGCCCGAGGCGGCGCGCGACGGCGAGCAGCGCCAGGACGATCACGGCGAGGATGACCAACGACGGGGCACGGTTGATGCCCCCGACGGCGAGCCCGCCGAGCCCGAGCAGGGCGCTGAGCAGGTAGAGGATGAGGACCGTCTGCCGCTGTGTCAGTCCCCGGTCGAGGAGGCGGTGATGGAGGTGCCCGCGGTCGGGATCGAAGATCGAGACTCCCGTCCGGTAGCGCCGGACGATCGCAAACCCGGTGTCGAAGATCGGGATGGCCAGGGCAAGGAGCGGAATCACCACGCTGAGTGCGGTCACGGTCTTGAAGAGCCCCTGGACGGCCACGGCTCCGAGGAGATAGCCGAGCAGCATCGCGCCGGAGTCTCCCATGAAGATGCGCGCCGGATTGAAGTTGTGGCGCAAGAACCCCAGCGCCGCACCCGCGGCGGCGGCGGCGATCGTCATCATCGCCGCGTCACCGCGCGCGGCACCCGCGCTGAGCAGCGTCGCCCCGGTGATCGCCGCGACGCCCGCGGCCAGGCCGTCCACGCCGTCGATCTCGTTCATAGCGATGGCCAGCGAGCCCAGCCACAGGGCGGTCACCACGCCGCCGGAGGGGCCCAGAGGCACTGATGCGCCGGTCAGGGGATTGGTGAGGAACTGCGTGGTCAGACCGAAGAACGCCGGGACCGAGGCGGCGGCGTAGATGAGAGGGAACTTCACCCGCCCGGGCAGGGCGCGCAGATCATCGATCACCCCGAGCAGCGTGATCGCCACGGCGCCGGCGAGCAGCCCGAACAGCGGCCGCGGGAGCGGATGGTACGGAACGGCGAGGATGAGATACCGCGGCTCGCGGACCAGCGACACGGCGCGGTCGACGGGCAGGACGAGCAGCAGGGCCAGGATCGCCCCGGCGAAGATCGCCAGACCCCCCAGACGCGGAATTGGATGGGTGTGGATGTGCCGCCCCCCCGGCGCCGTCACCGCCCCAAGCCGGTGCGCGATCCAGTCCATCTCATGGGTGATGGCATACGTCACCAGCAGCGCGATGATCCCGGCGATGAGGTACGGAGGGATGCTCACGAACGGTCAGCGGTCCAGCAACGCGCTTACGGAGCGGTCCTCGTGGATGCGGCGGATGGCCTCGGCCATCAGCGGCGCCACGGAGAGGACGGTGATCTTGTCGCTGAGCTTCTCCGGCGCCAGCGGGATGGTGTTGGTGACCACGAGCTCTTCGATCCGGCTCGCCGCCAGCCGCGAGATCGCCGGTCCGGAGAGGATGGCATGGGTGGCGCAGGCGTACACCGTGCTCACGCCCCGCTTGTAGAGGGCCTGAGCCCCCATCGTGAGCGTCCCAGCTGTGTCGATGATGTCATCGACGATGATGGCCGTGCGCCGGTAAACCTTGCCGATAACGTGGACGACTTCTTTCACCTGGTTGGGCTTGTCGCGCCGCTTGTCGATGATGGCGATCGGCGCGCCGAGCTGCTTGGCGAACTCCCGCGCCCGCGGGACTCCGCCCACGTCGGGGGATACCACGACGACGTTCTCCAGATTCTTACGGGCGAAGTAGTCGGCGAGGGTCATGCCGCTGGGGAGATGATCGAGCGGGATGTCGAAAAATCCCCACAGCTGCCCGGCGTGGAGGTCCACGGCGAGGATGCGGTCCGTCCCCGCCGCGGTGAGCAGGTTGGCGACAAGCTTGGCCGAGATCGGCTCGCGCGGCTTCATCTTGCGGTCTTGCCGCGCGTAGCCGAAGTACGGGAGGACCGCGGTGATACGGTCCGCCGAGGCCCGGCGCAGGGCGTCGAGGATGATGAGCAACTCGAAGAGGTTCTCGTTCACCGGCGGGCAGGTGGGCTGGATGACGAAGACATCCTCACCGCGCACGCTCTCCTCGATGCGCACTCCGACCTCGCCGTCCGCGTGGCGGAAGATCGTCATCGCCGCGAGCGGCTCGTCCAGCGCATCGGCGATCTCGCGGGCGAGCTGCGGGTTGCCCCCGCCGCTGAACAGCTTCAGCCGCGAGCGAGGTTCCGAGCGCCGGAGGTCCGGCTGTGCGTCAACGCGGAGCATCTGCTTTGACATACTTGATGACCCTGGCCGGGACGCCAACGGCGACCCCGCCCGGCGGGACGTCCTTGTTCACCACCGCTCCCGCTCCCGTCACCGCGCCCCGTCCGACGCGGACCGGGGCGATGAGCATCGTATCGCTGCCGATGAACGCTTCGTCCTCGATGACCGTGTGATGCTTCTGCCGGCCGTCGTAGTTGCACGTCACGGTGCCGGCCCCGATGTTCACCCGCGCCCCCAGCGTCGCGT
The DNA here is from genome assembly GCA_036523465.1 of bacterium. Lineage (GTDB taxonomy): Bacteria > Sysuimicrobiota > Sysuimicrobiia > Sysuimicrobiales > Kaftiobacteriaceae > Kaftiobacterium. The sequence continues at coordinate 1,201 of DATDEG010000362.1, read as the reverse complement.
CTCCGACGTAACTCTTGTGATGGATCTTCGTGTAGTCCCCCACCACGGCATTCTTGATCTCGGCGAAATTGCCGATCTCCACGAACCGGCCGATCCGCGATCCGGGGCGGAGACGGCTGTACGGTCCGATCGTCGTCCCCTCCCCCACCTCACTCCCCTCCACGGTGGAGGCGACGACGCTCACCCGGTCGCCCAGGGTCGTATCGACGATCTGGGCCTGCGGCCCGATGGTGCAGCCGGCGCCGACGACCGTGCTCCCTTCGAGATGGGACTGCGGGTGGACGACGGTGTCCCGGCCGACGCGCACGGTGGCGTGAACGTACGTGGCGGCCGGGTCCACGATTGTGACCCCCGCGTCCATCAGCCGGTCGAGGATCCGCCGGCGCATGACGGCCTCGACCGCGGCGAGCTCCCGTCTGGAGTTGATGCCCATCGTCTGCTCCGGATCCGCGAGCAGCGCTTCGACATGGTGTCCGCGGGAGAGGAGCCAGCCGATCACGTCGGTGAGGTAGTACTCGCCCTGCCTGTTGGTCGGGCGCAGTGCGGCCAGCCCTGCCGAGAGCGCGCCGGGCTCGAACACATACGTCCCCGCGTTGATCTCCCGGACGCGAACCTCTTCAGGGGTGGCATCGGACTCTTCGACGATCCTGGTGACCACGCGATCCGTGCGGCGGATGACGCGGCCGTAGCCGGAAGGACTGTCCAGCTCAGCCGTCAGCATCGTCGCCGCGGCGCGCGACGTCCGGTGGAGGTCGACGAGCCGGGTGATCGTCGCCGCCTCGAGCAGCGGGGTATCGGCATACAGGACGAGGACCGGATCAGGCGATCCATCGAGCAGCGGAAGCGCCAGCCGGACGGCATGGCCCGTCCCGAGCTGCTCGCGCTGCTCCACGAACTCGGCCCGGTCGGCCGCGACCTCGCGGACCACGTCTGCGCCGTGCCCGACCACGATCAGCGGCCGGGCGATGCCGGCGGCGGCGAGGGCATCGAGCACGTAGACGAGGAGCGGCTGGCCGCAGACGGGGTGCAGGACCTTCGGGAGGTCGGAGTGCATCCGCTTTCCTATGCCCGCGGCGAGAACCACGGCGCGCACGCGCTCCATCGACGCCTCCCGATGAGAGTTCATCTCACGTTCTTCCGTGGGTGGAAAAGTGATTCCTCCCCAAGGGCGCGAAGGGGGGTGCGGGGGGACGCCGCGCGT
>DATDEG010000361.1:0-3154 GCA_036523465.1 bacterium | reverse complement strand
GACCCGGCCGGTCGGGGCGATCGGGGCGACCGGCCATCCGCGCGTCGGCCGGGCGGCCGTAGCGCTCTGGTCGGTCAGCCTCGCTCTCGGCATCGTCGTCTACGTCATGCTCAACCTCCTGTACTAAAGTCCGCGAGGGGCAGGAAGCCCCCGGTGCGGAACGCAAGTGTATAGGCCAAATTCGACGATGGAGCGCTTCGCGATCCGGGCGGGAGCACGTCAATCCCCCAGGCGATACCGGCATTTCGTCGGCCGGACGGCGGAACTGGCGCTGATGCAGGGCGCCCTGGCCGGTGACACGCTTCCGTTTCAAACACTGTACATCTACGGACCCGGCGGCATCGGCAAGACAGCACTGCTGCATCAACTGACCGACCTCTGTCTGCACAAGGGAGTAGCGGCGACCTATCTCGATGCCCGGCATGTCGACCCGGCCCCGGAAGCGTTCGCGGGCGCGGTGGTCGAGGCGCTGGGACTGCCGGGCGGGGCGCCGTCGCTCGATAGGTTCAGCGCCCTCGCGGGCCGCCACGTGTTGCTCATCGACACCTTCGAGAGCCTCGGCGCCCTCGACACCTGGATCCGCGACGTCTTCCTCCCGCGGTTGCCCGATGGTGTCCTGGTTGTCTTGGCGGGACGGACGGCCCCCTCCGTGGAGTGGCGCGGGGACCCGGGGTGGCAGACCCTCATCCGGCCCCTCGCCCTCCGGAACCTGACGCTGGAGGAGAGCCGCACGTTTCTGACGTCACGCGAGATCCCGGCCGCGGATGTGCCCGCGGTGCTCGAGTTCACCCACGGACATCCGTTGGCGCTCTCCCTCGTGGCGGACACCTATGCGCTCCGCCCGGGGATGCGCTTTGAGCCGCAGGCGGCTCCCGAAGTCGTGCACGCTCTGGTGGAGAAGTTCGTCGAGCAGGTGCCCGGCCCCGCGCACCGCGCCGCCGTCGAGGCGTGCGCGCTCGTCCGGGCGATGAGCGAGTCACTGTTGGGCGCCATGCTGCGGCTGCCGGACGCCCACGATCTCTTCCGCTGGCTGCGCGAGCTCTCGTTCATCGACTCCGGTCCGCTCGGCCTGTTTCCGCATGACCTGGCCCGCGAGGCGCTGGATGCGGACGTGCGGTGGCGGAATCCGGAGTGGTACGCGGAGCTGCACGGACGGGCGCGCGCATTCTACAAGCATCGGATGCAGCAGACCCGGGACGATGAGCAGCGGCGCGTCCTCATCGATTACGTGTACCTCCATCGACTCAATCCCATCATCCGGGCGGCGGTCGACTGGCACGATCCCGGCGGCATCTGGCAGGATGGCATGCGGGCCGGCGACGGCGCGGAGATAGTGGCGCTGGTGCGGCGTCATGAGGGAGATCCGGCGGCGGAGGCAGCAGAGCGCTGGCTGCGCCATCCCGCGGCGGCGACCGTCGTCTTCCGCGGGGCCCAGCAGGAGGTCGTGGGCTTCCTCCTCGCGGTCGCGCTCGAGGACTTAACCGACGCGGACGTCGCCGGCGACATCATCACCCGGGGAGTGCGTACGTACCTGAGAGCCAAGGTACCGCTCCGGCCGGGGGAGCGCGCTGTGCTGTTCCGTTTCTGGATGTCGGCGGAACGCCACCAGGAGTTCGCTCCGGTGCAGAGCCGGATCTTCACGAACATCTTTCAATCGTTCTTCAACACTCCGCGACTCGCCGTCTCCATTTTCCCGGCGGTCGAATCCGAGATCCTCGAGATCCTCATGGCCTACGCCGAGTTCACGCCGCCGCCGGAACTGCGGTTCGAGCAGGATGGGCGGCGTTACGTCACCTTCGTCCATGACTGGCGTGTCATGCCGCTCGGCGAGTGGCTGGAGATCCTCGGGCAGAAGGAGGTGGGGATGACGCCGCCCGCCCCGGCGCCCGCGGAAGAACTCCTCGTCCTCAGCGAGGATGAGTTCGCGGAAGCGATCCGCTCCGCGCTGGCGGCCATCCGTAGCCGCCGGTCTGAAGCGCTCCGAGCGCATCCACTGCTGCGCTCGAGGCTCGTCCGGGACCGGGCATCGAGCGGTGGCGAGGCGGCGCGAGAGGATGAGCTCCGCAAGATCATCCAGGATGCGGTGGAGTCGCTCCGGGAGCTGCCGAAAGGCGACCGCCTTCACGCCGTGATGCAGCGCACGTTCCTCAGCCCCGCGCCGTCCCAGGAGAAGGCAGCCGAGCTCGTCGATCTTCCCTTCAGCACCTACCGCCGCTACCTGGCGATCGGCATCCAGCGGATCACAGAGACGCTCTGGCGTCGCGAGATCGGCGATCAAGCGCGTTGAGTAGCGACTGAGCAGGCTTTGGCCTGGACGGCTGGCACGGCGTCCCTGACCATGGGGTGGCATGGACACTGCTATCAGCCACCCCATCGACCAGCCGCGGAAGACGCAGCGTGACCACGAACGGCTCGCCCACAGCCTCATAGCGGCGTGGAACGGACGGGAGTTCGATCGGTTCCTCGGTCTCTTCTCGCCGACCTACACCGGGACGGACGTCAACGACCCCATCGCGCAGGAGGGTTACGCGGGCATCTGCCGTCAAACGGCGCGTTGTCTGGAAGCGTTTCCCGATCTCCGGGTGTCCTGTGAGGCCGTCCTCGCCGATGACGCCCGGATGGCCGTCCTATGGACCGCCCGGGGGACCCACCGCGGATCGTATCTCCACATCCCGGCGACGCACCGGCCGATCGAGGTGCGTGGCGTCGCCGTCTTCACCGTTGCCGGCGGCCTGATCCAGCACGGCCTCTACGTGTGGGACACCGCCGGCGTCCTCCGAGCCCTCGGCCTCCTTCCCCACCTCTGACCGGCGGCGTGACCTGATATCCCACAGCCTTCAAGCCGAGGGGGACCGGACGCGCGCCGTTCCCCCTCGGGCACCCCCTTCCGCGGGCGTGAGCAGGTTTTGAGCACGCCCTGGGCTGGTGATTGGGCTCCCGGCAGCCCTACTGTATGCCTCGCACAGCCTTCTTCCGGCGGCATGACTTTGGCGTTCTCCCGGGGGGCGCGGCGTCGCCGGCGGGTGGGCAACCCAACGTGCACGTGAGTGAGGAGGTCGGACGGTATGCGGACGGGAGTGTGGGTCTCGATCGTCGCCCTGGCCCTGGCGGCGGTCGTGGGAGTGAGCGCAGGGCTGCTCAACGCCTCGGATCA
>DATDEG010000360.1:0-17877 GCA_036523465.1 bacterium | reverse complement strand
TCAGAGCGGGAACGGGGAATCGGGCGACCGGGATCCGTCACCACCAGGATTCGAACAGCGAGATCTCCGGGCCCTCCTCGGGGGCCTGCGTGACCTCCGCCTCAGGCATCCACAGACCGGCGGGCAGGTGGATGATACCGAAGAGGTGGCCCCGGTAGAACGTGAGCGGGGAGCCGTCGCGGTACCAGAGGTTTTGGACCCGGCCGAGGAACAATGTATGATCGCCACCGGGATATGTCGTCTCGACGGTGCACGCGAAGTGGGCCAGGGCGTCGGTGATGAGCGGCACGCCGTCGCGCCAGGTGAAGGCCGGCTGCCAGCCTTCCTGCGCGCGTCCCGCGAAGTGCCAGGCGGGGACCACCTGATCCTGGCTGAGGACACTCACGCCGAACGGCCTGTGCAGATGCAGATGGGCGTGCATTCGGGCCCGGACGGCGATTGAGATGAGGATGAGCGGAGGATCGAGCGAGACGGACGTGAAGGCGTTTGCCGTCATGCCGTGGACGCCGTCCTCGACCGCGGCGGTGACGACGGTCACCCCGGTCGCAAACCGGCCCAGCGCGTTGCGAAACGCGCGGGAATCGAATGGTACGTCGGCCATCCCTCCCACCTCCGCGTGTGCCTCCTCCCATTTTAGCGGCGGGACGTCGTAGAAGAACTGATGCCGGGCCCGAGGGCGATGCGTTTGATCGAGGACCGGCGAAGGGAGTGCCGATGATGCTTGATCTCATCACATCACCGATGACGGGGGCGCAGTACCTGGAGAGCCTGCGCGACGGGCGGGAAGTCTACATCTATGGCGAGCGGGTGCCCGACGTCGCCGACCACCGGGCTTTTCGCAACGCGGCGCGGTCGATCGCCCGCCTCTACGACGCGTTGCATGACGAGCGCCTCAAGGACAAGCTGCTGGCGACCGACCGCCAGGGTATCCTCACGCATAAGTTCTTCAAGCCGAGTTACTCGGCACATGAGCTGTTGGAGGCCCGGGATGCCATCGTGACGTGGGCCCGCTTCTCCTACGGGTTCATGGGGCGAACGCCCGACTACAAAGCGTCATTCATGGCCACGCTCGGGGCGGCCCCGGAGGTCTACGCGCCGTTCACGGCAAATGCCGAGCGCTGGTACCGGGAGTACGCGACCAAGGTTCTCTTCCTCAATCACGTCATCGTGAACCCCCCGGTAGACCGCAACAAACCTGTGCACGAGGTGGCCGACGTCTACGTACACGTCGTACGCGAGACCGACGGCGGGATCATCGTCACCGGCGCCAAGATGCTGGCCACGGGTTCCGCCCTCACGCATGCCACCTTCGTCGCGCAGAACAGCGCCACCAACCTCGAGCCCGGCAAGGCCGAAGACTACGCGCTGGTCTTCCTAGCTCCGCTCAACACACCGGGGCAGAAACTCATCTGCCGCACCTCGTACGAGGCGGCGGCGCAGAGCCCGCTCGACTATCCCCTCAGCTCGCGGTTCGATGAGAACGACGCCGTGCTCGTCTTCGAGGATGCGTTCATCCCGTGGGAGAACGTGCTCGTCTATCGCGACATCGAGAAGGCCACGGGATTCTACGCCGCCTCGGGCTTCCTCAATCGCTACAACTTCCAATCACTGACCCGGCTGGCGGTGAAGCTGGACTTCATGTGCGGGCTGCTGGCCAAGGGGCTCGCCGCCACGGGGACGGATGTCTACCGCGGCGTGCAGACGAACCTCGGTGAGGTCATCGGCTGGCGGAATCTCATCTGGGGGCTCACCGCGGCCATGGCGCTCGATCCCCAGCCCGGGCCCGGCGGGAGCTGTCTGCCGAAGACGGAGTACGCGGCGGCCGGACGCCTCTTCGCCACGCTGGCCTGGCCGCGGGTAAAGGAGATCTTCGAGCTCGTCCTCGGGGGCGGGCCGATCGTCGTCCCCTCCAGCTACAAAGATCTGGAAAGCCCGGAGCTCAGGCCGGTCCTCGAGCGATTCTACCGGGGCTCGGAGGGCTCGGCGGAGGAGCGCATCAAGCTGTTCAAGCTCATCTGGGACGCCATCGGCACGGAGTTCGGTGGGCGCCACGAACTCTACGAACGGAACTACTCGGGGAACCACGAGCAGATCCGTGTGGATCTGTTGAACCTCGCCAAGCGGCGGGGGCTCCTCGATACGCTGACGGCGTTCGTCGATCAATGCATGGCCGAGTATGATGCCTCGGGGTGGAAAGACTCCACCTGGATCTGGGAGCGCAACGCGAAATGACGGACCGACTCTCTCGTCGCGAACTCTTCCACCGGGCCGCCGGACTGGCCGGGGCCGCGGCCACGGTCGGAGCACTGCCGTCCTTCACGACGCTCCGGGCAGGGAGAAGCCTCGCCGGTCCGAGTGGATGGACGGGGGAGACCGCAGCAGAGGCGGCGCAGTCTGCGCTCGGTCGGTGGTCTGTCAGGGCTCCCCTGCCCTTTGCCCGCACAGAGGTCAGCGTAGCCGTCGTCGGCGGCAGGATGTATCTCATCGGCGGCTACGCGCACGGGAGGGTGGACCAACCGTTCAACCAGGAATACGACCCGGGTGGCGATCGCTGGCGCGACCTGGCGCCGATGCCGCGGGGATTGAACCACGCGGGCGTGGTCGGATTCAACCGGAAGATCTACGCATTCGGTGGATTCATCGAGCAGAACCGCAACGCGATCCCCGACGCCTCTGAGTATGACATCGCCGCGGACCGGTGGCGGGCGATCCGGCCGCTGCCCGCCAAGCGCGGGGCAATGTCGGTCGTGGCAGTGGACGGGAAACTCCACCTGGTGGGCGGACGCGACGAGACGAGCGTCGGCGCCCACGACGTGTACGATCCCGCCGCCGATGCCTGGACGCAGCGTGCGCCGCTGCCGGACGGGCGGGACCATCTCGGCCTCGTCGTCGTGGCCGGCCGGATCCACGCGATCGGCGGCCGGTTCAACACCTTCGCCTTCAACACAAACCTGCACCATGTCTACGATCAGAAGGCCGACCGCTGGGAGACCCGCGCGCCCCTCCCCACCGCGCGCAGCGGCGTGTCCGCTGCGTTACTGGGCGGCCGCATCTTCGTCTTCGGAGGCGAGACGACGGGGAAGGTCTTTGCGGAGAACGAGGCCTACAATCCGGCGTCTGATCGCTGGACCGTCATGGCATCGATGCGCACGCCGCGGCACGGCACCGGCGCCGCCGTCTTGGGCGACGCGATCTACGTTGCCGGCGGCGGGTTAACGGTCGGAGGCAGCCAGCCCTCGACCGCGAACGAAGCCTTCACGCTGTCCTGACGCACCGCTTTCCTCACACACCGCTCGCCGTCGCCGGCCGCATGCTGCGCGCGTGGGAGAGCGTCGCGGATTTCCGCGAGACCGGATAACCGACGTGGGGCATGGAAACTCGGCTACGGATGCGTGAGGATGGCGACGGGGCGAACCGGGCTGGCTGTTCCGCCCCGGATCTTCAGGGGCAGGCAGACGAAGATAAACTCGAACGCACGGGAGGTTGATAGCTCAACGAGATTGAGGTTCTCAATGATATGGATGCCGCGCTGCACGAGCAGGATGACGTGACCCGGTAGTGTAACGCCGAGTCGCTCATCGACCACGCCCGGCAGATCCCAGGCGACGTTGTCGGCGCCGACCGCGGACACCCGCCGCTCAGCCAGCCACTCGGAGGCTTCCCCGGAAACCCCTGCGCCGTTGAGATAGCGCTCCGGCTCGGCCCACACGGTGTCGCTGCCGGTGCGAACGAGCACGACGTCGCCGGGACGGATCTCCGTTCCCTGCGCCCGCTCTGTCTCCTGAAGATCACGCACCCCGATCAGGGAGCACTCTGGGACACGACCGCCCCGCCGGACGACGAGGTCGAGGAGGATGCCGCGCGCAAAGATCGGCGCCACCGTGTCGATGCCGTGTTGGGTGAACCCGGACGAGGTCTGCACGCTCGGCGTGACGGAGACTCCGCCGTACAGCGTCATGTCCAGCGCCTGGTGGCAGAACGCGTCGATGTGGGTGCCCGCGTGTTCCGCCGTGAAGATCATCCCCGCGGCGCTGGTCCGCCGTTCCTCCGACGGGACCTCATGGCGCCGGTGCAGCGTGAACAGCGTTCCGGGCCGGTGCGGCGGGTGGACCGGATCTCCGAACAGGCGCGGGTGCTCGAGGTCGAAGATCTTGGCGCCGGTGAGAAGCTCGGACAGCGAAGATACGGCGGGGCGGCCCGGTGTCGCCATCACGCCGCGCGCCCCTTGCCCGCAGGGGAAACGAACACCCTCATGGCGTCGCCGGTCCCCCTGAGGCCCGCACGCGACGGTAGCCGTCCAGCGCTCGGTCGATGAATTGATCCACACTTCCAAGGTAGGCGGCGGGGTCGAGAACGCGCGTGAGGTCCGCGGGAGAGAGGACCGCACTGATCCGCTCGTCCGACGATGCGGCATCGTGAAGGGTGACGCCGCCGCGTGCCGCGCGGCCCGCAACATGTTCAACGATCGCGTAGGCGTCCGTCCGGCCCATTCTCTCCGCCAGCGCCATCATCAGAGCTTCCGTCATCAGCAGACCTCCGCCCTGCTCGAGGTTGGCACGCATGCGGTCAGGATAGACCTCCAGATGCGCCAGCGCTCCGGCGACGTGCTCCACGGCGCCCGCCGCCGCACGGAAGAGATCAGGGAACGCTTGCCACTCCGACTGCAGCGCGCCTACCGCCCGCTCGTGCTCGTGCGCCATTCCGCCGAGGAGTGTCGCGGCAGCGCCGGCCGCCAACCGTGACGCGGCGAGGGCCCCGGTGGCCTGAACCGGGTTGCGCTTGTGCGGCATCGCCGAGGACCGTCCACCCCCGGCGCCGGCTGTCGAGACCTCGCCCACCTCGGTCTGCGAGAGGAGCACCAGGTCCGAGGCGATCTTCGCCATCGATCCTGTCGTGATGGCGACGGCCGCGGCGATCTCACCGATCCGATCGCGCTCCGCATGCCAGGGGAGATCGGGACGGGGGATGTTCAGCTCCTCAGACAGATTCGTGGCCACGTCCTCCGCGCGCTCACCCAATGAGGCCAGCGTTCCGGCGGCCCCGCCGAACTGCAGCGCCAAGGCACTTTCGCGGACCTCGCGGAGACGCACTACTCCCCGGCTGATCGCTGCAAGCCACCGGGCCGCTTTGAGCCCGAAGGAGATGGGAACGGCCTGCTGGAGGAACGTCCGGCCGGCCATGGGCGTCCGGCGGTGCTCGCGGGCGAGCGCCGCGGCTCGATCACCGGCCGCCAGCAGGCCCTTTACGAGCAGGTCCAACCCTTCGCGAGCCTGGAGCATCATCGCTGTATCCGTGGCATCCTGACTCGTAACGCCCCAGTGTACATAGCGCTTCGCGTCGGCCTCGACAAGCGCGGTGAGCATGCGCACGAGCGGCACGGCCGGGGTCGCCGCGCCGGCGCTCTCCTGGAACAGCGCTCTCAGATCGATCAGATCGATCCGACAGCGTGCCGCGATCGCGTCCGCCGCTGCCCCCGGGATCACTCCGGCGCGCGCCTCGGCGCGGGCCAGAGCCGCCTCAAACCTCAGCATCCGTTCGACGAACGCGGCTCCGGAGAACAGCGCCGCCATCTCCGGCGTAGAGAACATTGCCTCCCAGAGATTCGCCGCAGAGCCACCACCGACGATCGGGTCGTGACTCACTGCGGGGTGCTCCCGGCGTCGGAACGGGCCTGCAGGTCGCGAAGGACTTCGAGTTCGTGAGCGGTGGGCGGAGATGTCTCTTCGACTTCAGACGCGAATCGCACCGGCCATCCCGTGCGGCCCGCGATCTCTTCGCGGGATACTCCGGGATGGATAGACGCGACCGTAAGCTCCTTCGTCTGTGGATCGGGCCGCATCAGACAGAGATCGGTCACGATCAGCGTCGGGCCGGCGGTGGCGAAGCCGAGGCGCCGGCGATGGTCCCCTCCGTCCCCGTGGCCGAAGGAGGTGATGAAGTCGACACGGGGGACGAACACGCGCGGATCGTGCGGCGCGATGATGAACACCTGGCCGCAGTGGCGCGCGATCTCGGGCGCACCGCCTCCACCGGGGAGGCGCACCTTCGGCCGGGCGTACGGGCCGATCACCGTTGTGTTGATGTTCCCGTAGCGATCCAGCTGCGCCGCGGCGAGGAACCCGACGGTGATACGGCCGCCCTGCAGCCAGTAGGCGAACATCTCCGGCACGGAGACGGTCGTCAGCGCCGTCTCGCAGAGCTCCGGATCACCGATGGACAGCGGCAGCACAGACGGCTTCGCGTCGAGCGTCCCCGATTCATAGATGAGCGTGATCTCCGGAGCGTGGGTGAGCCGCGCCAGATTGCAGGCCGCTGACGGCGCGCCGATCCCCACGAAGCAGACATCGCGGCTGCTCAAGTGCCGCGCGGCGGCAATCATCATCATTTCAGAAGAGGTGTAGGCATCAGCCTGACGGGACGCCACGCGATCCCTCACCCCCGCCGGCCGGACGTCGGGGTCGTCCGCGGCGCCGGCGGTCCCTCCGGTGACGAACCAGATGATGTCTGGGATCCGGTCGATGCTGGGGATCCGGTCGATGAGGGTCCGGTCGATGAGGATCCGGTCGATCCCGCCTGCCGCAGGACGTGCTCGTTCATCCAGGCGAGGAAGGTCTCGCGGTCGCGCGCGATCGCATCCCAGGCCGTGTAGAACGCGTTGTCGCGCCGGTAGTAGCCGTGAGCGTATGATGGCGCGGCGCCGCCGGGCGCCTCCACGACGGCGTCCACCGTCCACGACGGCAGGACGACGGAATTCGGTCCGGCCGGCCGGAGATCGTCGACGACTTCCTCAACGGTGACGACGGAGCGTTTCGCTGCGAGCACCGCCTCTTTCTGGACGCCCACGATGCCTTCGATAAGGACGTTACCGGCGCGGTCCGCGCGCTGCGCGTGGATGATCGTCACGGTGGGCTGGTGCGCGCGGATCGCGGCCACCTGCTCGCCCGAGAACGGATCGCTGATGACGCGCACGTTCGGGTTGGCGTGCGCCAGATCGGTCCCCAGATATCCACGCAGGATGGCGAAGGGCAGCCCGGCGGCGCCGGCCGTGTACGCCGCGGCCATCCCCGCGTGACTGTGCTCCTCCAGCTCCAGCGGGTGCGGCCAGCCGTGCTCAACGGCGTCGCGGAACCTGTGCAGCGATCCGACTCCGGGGTTCCCGCCCCAGGAGAAGACGAGCTTCCGGGCGCAGCCCATCCCGATCAATTGATCGTAGATGAGGTCCGGAGTCATGCGCACGAGCGTGAGCCCGCGCCGCCGCTGCCGGATGACCTCGTGGCCGGCGGCGAACGGGATGAGGTGGGTGAATCCTTCCATCGCGACCACATCGCCGTCGTGCACGTAATCCGCAATGGCATCGGTCAGGGAGAGGATGCGCGCGCGTCGGGCCGCGGACCGTTCGCTCATCGGGAGAGTCCCCCGCGCCAGGCCGCGGGCGGTCCGTCTGCGGGCGCATGCGCGCGTGGCGTGGAGCCGGACGGTCCGCTCACAGGTTGAAGAAGACGGTCTCGTTCGGCCCCTGCAGGACGATGTCGAACCGGTACGTCGGCGTGCTGCCACTCCCGGTGCGGTGAGCGATCATCGTTCCCCGGCGCTCCTGGGGGACACGCTGCAAGACGGGATCGTCCTCGGTTCCCGCGCCATCCTCGAAGTACAGCCGCGTGGAGAGATGATGGAGGAGGCCGCGGGCAAAGACGGCGACGTTGACATGTGGCGCTTGGTTCCCCGTGGGGCCAGGCACGGCCCCCGGCCGAATCGTCTCAAACCAGTAGCGCCCATCATCATCGGTCCCGCACCGACCGAATCCGGTGAAGGTCCCATCCGCCGCCGGCACGCTCTCATCCGAGCCCGCAGAGAGACGGACGCGCGCCGTCCCGCCGCGCGCACTCCCCTCCGCGGCCAATGGATGCATGTATCGGCCTCGCGCATCGGCCTGCCAGAGCTCGACGACGGCATCTGTGACGGGAACGCCGTCGCCGTCGAGCACCTGACCTTCAATGCGCATGCGCTCGCCTGCGGACCGAGGGGAGACCATGATATTCATGCCGTCGCGCAGCAGCCCGCCGTGGAAGAACGGGCCGACCGTCTGAGGGGGCGTCGGAGCGTAGCGTGTCATCGCCGCACCGCGTGCTCGTGCTCCGGCGACTCGAACGGGGTCGCCTCAGAGCCGCGGAGCACGATGTCCCACCGGTACCCAAGCGCCCAGTTCGGCTGCGTCACGTCGTGCGCGTACTTGGCGATGAGCCGGTCGCGGGCTCCCGCGGTGGGCACGGAGTTGAAGATCGGATCCAGATCCATCAGCGGATCACCCGGGAAGTACATCTGGGTCACCAGCCTCGACGGCAGCGCGGCGCCGAACAGCGAGAAGTGGATGTGCGCGGGCCGCCAGGCGTTCTCGTGATTCTGCCAGGGATAGGCGCCAGGCTTGATGGTCGTCAATCGATAGATTCCGTGTCGATCGGTGAGGCACCGGCCGAAGCCGATGAAGTTGACATCCACCGGCGCGTGATGCTGGTCGTGGCGATGCCGGTAGCGCCCCGCGGCGTTGGCCTGCCACACTTCGATGAGCCCGTTTGAAACCGGATTGCCGTCGTCGTCGACGACCCGTCCCGTAACGATGATCCGCTCGCCCGCCGCCGGCGCGCCCGTACCGCTGTTCGTCGTGAGGTCCGCATCCTCGTCGCTGGCCGCGCTCACGGCCGGGCCCGGTCCGGTGAGCTCGGACAGGGTGCGGGGAACGTCCACCAGCGGCTCCTTCGGGGCGCGGCGCACGGTCGCCCGGTAAGCATCATACAGATACGGTGGAAAGTCCGCGTGTACGGTGTAGGCCGGAGTCATCGTTCACTCTCCCCTAAGATCCTCTTCGCCTCGGCGAATGCCGCATTGGCCGCGGGGATGCCGGCGTAGAGCGCGACGTGCAGCAGCACCTCGGCGATCTCGCGCGGGGTCGCACCAGTGTTGCGGCTGGCGCCCAGGTGAAGGGCGAGCTCCTCGCGGCCGAGCGCGGCCAGGATGCCGATCGTGACGAGACTGCGGGTGCGGCGGTCCAGATCGGGCCGGGCCCACACGGAACCCCAGGCCGTCTCGGTGATGAATCGCTGGAAGTCGGCATCGAGCGCGGTCGTCTGCTTCTGGGCGCGGGCCACGTGCTCGGCGCCGAGCACCTCCCGGCGCACCCGCATCCCCTCCTCGTACCGCGATCCCCCGCCGGAGCGCGAGTCCATCAGGCCGCACCACCACGGTGTGACGTCTCAAGTTTTCGCGTGAGGTAACTCCAGATCACATCGGGATTGTAGACATGGGCGCGCTTGGCCAGCGCTTCGTCGTCGCTCGACCAGGAGCGTAGCTCGCCCGCGGCCATCGCGAGCAGCTGCTTCCGGCAGGCGCGCTCCAGCAGGATCGCCAGCACGACGGCGGTCTGGAGACTCGGCCCGGTGGTGACGATCCCGTGATGGAGCATGAGAGCCGCGTTGCGGATGCCCACGGTCTTGGCCAGCGCTTCCCCGAGCTCGCGGGTGACGATGAGATCGCCGGTCTGCGTGAATCGCGCGACGTCCGGAGGCACGAACAGCGTCCCCTCGTGCGAGATCGGCCGCAGCGGCTGCTCGAGCGCGGCGAAGGCCGTCGCGTGGGGGGCATGGACGTGCACGACACACTGGACGTCGGGCCGCACCCGCATGATCTCGGTATGGATGGGGTACTCGAGATGCCGGCGGCCCTCGCCCGAGACCACCGCTCCATCCCAGCCCACGAGCAGAACGCGGTCCGGAGTGATCTCCTCGAACGCCCAGCCCGAGGCCTTCATCCACACGCCGCGCCCGTCCGGGTCCCGCAAGGAGACGTGGCCGAGGATGAAGTCACCGAGATCCTCGAGCGCAAGGATGTTCGACGCGTGTGCGACCTGCTCGCGGATGAGCTGCAGTTGGGCGAGCAGGCTCCGGCTCATCGGATGAGTCCCCCGACGCGGGCGATGAGCAGCAGTCCAACGGCGACGCTGCCCAATCCCGCCGCCCCCTGGAGCCACGACTGGGCGCGGGGCAGGTACGCAGAAATGCGGACCAGCGGCCAGATCGCCATGATCCCGACAGCCACCATTCCGAGAAGGCTACCGATGCCGAAGCAAACGAGGTACAAAACCGCCGCGATCCGGGTGGGCGCAGCGAGAGCGGCGAGAGCGGCAGCTGCCCCGCTCCCGGCGAGACCGTGCAGGGTGCCGACAGCATAAGCCCCGAGAGGACGGCGGAACAACCTGGACAGACCGAAGTGGGGATCGTGCCCAAGCCCACGGGCATGAAGATGGAAGTGTGCGTGTGGTGGAGTCTCCTCGTGCCCATGCACGTGGACGTGCAGTCCGCTCCGGCGCACTCCGTACGCCGTCCAAAGGCCGAGTGCGACGAGAGCGAATCCGGCGAGCAGTTCCGCTCGGCCGGCGAGCCAGACGGGTAGGCGGGCGGCGCTGAGCAAGATCCCCGCCACCGTGACCGCCGTGGCGTGGCCTCCACCCCAGGCCGCGGCGACGGAGAGAACCTGTGTGCGCGATGACCCATGCGCCGCAAGCGTCGACACGGCGGCGAGATGATCGGGCTCGAGCGCATGCCGCGCGCCGAGCAGGAGACCGTACAACACGGCGAACGGAACGAAGCTAGCAGTCACGCCCTCGAGCCCCCCGCGGGGAGCGCATCGGCCGCCGGCCTGGCATAGAAGGCATCATCCATCCGCGAGACGATGCCCCCGCGGCGGATCGTCGCCTCATACTCAGCCCGGATGTACCGATCCTCATCCCAGTAGGGGATCGCGCTCCCGCCTTCGTTGAGATCCATTCCGTTCTTGTCGATGACATCCTCACCGAGGCGGCCGGGCTCACGGCCGGTTCCCCCGCCCGAACGACCCGAACCAGGCCATCAGCCGCAGCGGGTCCCGCGCAACCCCGAAGTGCTGGTGAAACCACTGCCCGCCCATCGGCGCGGCGCTGACCATCCCCACCGGCTCGTAATCCTGACGCACCACGCAGCCGGCTTGCCCGGATTCCCAGGGGCGCGTACCGACCTCTCGGGACCAGGCGTAAGCATAGCCCTTACCGGCGACGCAGATCGCGATATCCTCGAGTTCCAGCCCGATCATCCCCGACGCGGTCCGCTTTCCGCTACCCCTTGACAACCGGCGGTCACAGGGATTCCGCCGGCTCGAGCCGGTCTTGGGGGGGAACGTCTTCTACCACTGGATCGGTCAGCATAAGCCGGGCCGCTACTCGAAGGCGCAAGCTCACGAGTCGGCAGCGGTCCTTATTATCGCACGCCGTCGTGGGGCTCGAACCCCTTCCCGTCTAGGACATAGAAGATCGCCTCGTTCACGTGGAAGTACATCTGCGAGCGGCCGCCCGGCGAGTACTCCTCGAGGTGGAGATGGAGCGACTGCCCCAGCCTGGTCTCCGGATGGAGGTAGTGGTTCGAGTACGCCTGCGGGCCATCGATGAACTTGACCTCTTCGCCGCGCCGCAGGCGGGTGATCGCGCGCAGCCGGGCCAGCTCGTCTTTGAGGTTGGAGGCCCCTGGATGGCGCGGAGGAACGTGCGATCCTTGCGCTGCTCGAAGTGCTCTGTCACGCGTCCCTCCATGTTAGCGGCGCGTCAGGAGCCGCGCCGTCTCCGCCTAGCCCAGCGCCAGAAAGCGGAGCAGTTGGATCTGGTATGTGAAGTTGAAATTAGTATAGTCTATTCCTCTCCGGCGAGGGAATCCGTCCGCTCGGTTCGAACCTGTTCCTCTACCATGCGGGATGCCGTGCTCTGGCCACTCGAGGACAACCGGATCCCCCGTGAGATCTTCACCGGCCCGGTGTGGGTCCTCGTCGGGCATGAGTCAAAGAAGGTTATCCTCGACACACCGGCGCTGCAGGATGTCTTCGTCTATGCGCTGTAGGAACGGCGGCGCCGGACCCGTCTCCTGCCGCGGGCCGGGAGGCCGCTGACTCTCTCGATGCGACTCCTCCCCGTCACGCTGGCCTGTGGACCGTACGACCGCACCGAAGCGCTGCGGATGGGGCTCATCCAACCGGAAGGCATCGATCTGACGTACGTCGCCATCCAGTCCCCGCCCGAACTCTTTGCCCGGATGCTCACCACCGAGGCGTTCGACGTCTCGGAGATGTCCATGACCCACTCGTTGATCCGCCGCGCAAAAGAGGACTTTCCGTTCGTCGCGTTGCCCGTGTTTCCATCGCGGATGTTCCGTCACGGGTACATCTTCGTGAATACTCGGGCCGGCATCCGCGGGCCGAAGGATCTCGAGGGCCGGCGCATCGGCGTGCCGGAGTACAGTCAGACCGCAGCGGTGTGGATCCGCGGGCTCTTGCAACACGAGTACGGCGTGGACCTCAGCACCCTCACCTGGGTCTCCGGCGGCGTCAACGCTCCCGGACGGCCCGACACTCTGGTGAACTGGCCGGACGGCGTGACCATCACAAAGATCAACGATCGTACGCTCAACGATCTCCTCCTCGAAGGGGAGATCGACGCGCTCATCGGCGCCCGCCGCCCGGCGGCCCTGGGGAAGGATGCCCGGGTAGCCAGGCTGTTTCCCGACTACCGGTCGCAGGAGCGTGAATACTATAGGAAGACAAGAATCTTCCCCATCATGCATACGGTGGTCATCCGGGAGGCATTCCACCGCGAGCACCGGTGGATCGCGGAGAGTCTCTACAAGGCGTTTGCTGCAGCCAAAACGTGGTGCTTCGAGCAAATGCGGTTCAGCAGCTCGCTGCGCTATTCGCTCCCCTGGCTTCACGCCGAGATGGAGGAGATGAGCGAGATCTTCGGTTCCGATCCCTGGCCCTACGGCCTCGAGGCTAACCGCCACGTCCTCGGCGCGCTCGCCCAGTACCTGGTCGAGCAGCGTCTGCTCGCTCGTCCGCTGCCCTTGGAGGACCTCTTCGTCCCTCTGACTCTGATCGGCGAATAACGACGACGCCGGTGCGACGCGACCTCCCCGCTGGAACAGTCACCTTTCTCTTCACCGACGTCGAGGGGTCGACGAAGGTGCTGCATGAGCTCGGTCCACTGGCCTACGCAGATGCGTTGACAGAGCACCGGCGTCTCGTGCGGGAAGCTGTGGCGCGCCACGGTGGGGTCGAGGTCGATACCCAAGGGGATGCGTTCTTCGTCGCCTTCGCGACCGCACCCAGCGCAGTCGCAGCTGCCCGGGAAGTTCAGAGGACCCTCGCCGACGGCCCGATCCGCATCCGCATAGGCGTCCACACCGGTACGCCCCACCTCACGGATGAGGGGTACATCGGGCAAGACGTGCATGCCGGCGCGCGTATTGCAGCGGCCGGACATGGCGGCCAGGTGCTGCTCTCGAGAGCGACGCGCGAACTCGTTGATGAAGAGGTCACCGACCTCGGCGCGCATCGCCTGAAGGACATCCCGGGACCGGTCCGGATCTTCCAGCTTGGAGCTGAGCGGTTTCCACCGCTCCGGACAATCTCCAACACCAACCTTCCGCGCCCCGCGAGCTCCTTCGTCGGCAGGGCCAAGGAGGTCGCCAACGTCGCCGCCCAGCTCCGGGATGGCGCCCGCCTGCTCACCCTCACCGGCCCGGGCGGCTCGGGCAAGACCCGGCTGGCCATCGAGGCGGCCATGGAGCTGTTGCCATCGTTCAAAGCGGGGGTGTTCTGGATCGGCCTCGCGCCGCTGCGAGATCCGGAGCTGGTGACACCCACGATCTCCCAGGCGCTGGGGGCCGAGGGCGACTTGTCCGTGCACATCGGGGATCGCGAGCTTCTTCTCCTCTTGGACAACTTCGAGCAGGTGGTCGCAGCTGCACCCAAACTCTCCGCACTCGTTGAAGCCTGCCCCAATGTCAAGCTGCTGGTCACGAGCCGGGAGCGCCTGCGTGTACGTGGGGAAGTCGAGTATCCCGTGCCGCCACTCGCCGAGCCCGACGCCGTCACCCTATTCTGCGCCCGAGCCGGCGTTGTCGCTGACGATGCCGTCCACGCCCTCTGCCGCGCCCTGGACGATCTCCCCCTCGCTATTGAACTGGCCGCGGCCAGAGCAGGCGTGCTCACGCCCGGACAGATTCTCGAGCGGCTCTCCGGGCGGCTGGACCTCCTCAAGGGAGGACGTGACGCCGACCCGCGCCAGCAGACCCTGCGGGCGACGATCGAATGGTCGTACCAGCTGTTGACGGCGGCCGAACAGATTCTCTTTGCCCGCATGTCGATATTCGCGGGTGGGTGCACGCTCGAATCCGCGGAAGAGGTTGCGCAGTCCGATCTCGACACGCTTCAGTCGCTCGTCGACAAGAATCTCCTCCGGCGCACACAGGATCGGTTCTGGATGCTGGAGACGATCCGCGAATACGCCGCCGAACGACTGGAGGCCTCGGGCCAGACCGCGGAACAGGGCCGTCGCCATGCGGCGCATTTTCTGGCGCTCGCCGACGAAGCCGGCCCGCACTTGCCCATGCACCCACGAAAGTGGATCTACCGGCTTGAACACGAGCACGACAACTTCCGGGCCGCGCTCGACCGGCTCGAGGCGGCCGGCGAGAACACCCGATTCCAGCGACTGGCTGGAGCACTGTGGCGGTTCTGGGACATGAGGGGACACGTGGCCGAGGGTAGGCACCGGCTCGAAACCGCCCTCCGCGCTGACACGCGCCCTACGGCAGCCCGTGTCACGGCACTCAACGGCGCCACCGCGATCGCGCTGGAGAGCGGTGATACGGTGCCGGCCAGGCTGTGGGCGGAAGAGGCGCTCGCGCTTTCCCGGGCGCTCGACGATGCCTGGGGAACCGCGCACTCCATCCTCCTCCTCGGCAGCGTACACGCGGAGGAGCGCGACTTTGTTGCCGCGCAGCGGCTGTTCGAGGAGGCCCGCCGGCGGTTCGATCAGCTCGGCGATGAGCACTACACTCTGCTCGCCACGCGACTCGTCGCGTGGATGTGCTACGACCAGGGCGAGCGGGATCGCGCTCGGGCGCTGCACGAGGACGTTGTCCGCCGGGCGCGCCTGTCCGGGAACGAGCGCATGCAGGCGACGTCGCTAGGCGCTCTTGCCGAGTATGCGATCAACGACGGACGACTCACCGAGGCGATCCCGATGCTCACGGAAAGCACCCGGATCTACCGCGACCTCGAAGAGCGTCACGTGATCGCGGTCAACTTGTGCCGGTTCGCACGCGCCGCAGCGGCCATGGGGAGAGCGGAACTCGCTGCTCGGATCCTGTCCAGCGCGGAGGCCCTCCGGGAGGAAATCGGCGTCCGTTGGGCCTACTGGGTCGTGGAAATGAACGATGTAACGCTACGCGACATTCGCACGCATCTCGACGCGGTTGCCTTTGCCGGGGCCTGGGAGCACGGCCAGAAGCTCACACTTGAGCTAGCTATCGAACTTGCACTCAGCGAGTTCTCCCCATGAACTCGGTCCGGACCAAGTTGAGGATCGACCTCAGGGGAAGCGGTAGCTGACGAGCTCGCTGCTGCCCTCGCTGTCGCGCTCGCCGTTCTCTTCCCGCACCACCTTTACCGGGCCCACGCCCGGCGCGTACCACGTGGTGACGGTGGCCGTCGTACTGCCCCGCTTGGCAATCGACTGAAGTTTCCAAGCGGTAAAGGAACCGGCCGGGACCCGGATGGACTCCTCGAGCACCCACGTATCGGTTACCGTCATCGAGAACGGGACGTTCTTCGGGGTCCACGACCACGACCTCCCCGCCTGCGGGGGAAGCTCCAAGGTCGGGCGGGGCGGATCGAGCACGAGGGTGATGCCGAGACCCTGGGTCTCCAGGGCACGGACCCCGTCGGAGGTCTGCTCATAGCAGACCCGCACGGCCCCAAGCCTGCCGGTTGTTCTGGTCTCCAGGATCGTGCATCCGGCACCCGCGACCGTCTTCGTACCGAGGACTTTGATCGTGACCTCCGCGCCGTCGTCGTTGCGGCGCACCCATGTCGCGCCCACGGAGAGCGGGAAGTATGAGCCCGCCGGCGTGGCCGCGGCGGCCGGAGGCGCGGTTTGCGCGATGACTGGCAGCGCGCCGGTGACCGGCAGGCTAGCGAATATCAGCACGACCGCAGAGATGAGCGCCCTCATCGCAAACACCGCCCGTTGAAGCCAATGACTCTACTCCTACGTTCTGTTTACCCTCCGCGTTCTTGCGATCCGTGCCAGAGAGCCGGACGCCCTTCCCTCAAAGGCATCGCGACCGGGCGCCTCGAAAGCAGAGCGCTACAGTCCACATTCGCTGGGGGATCGGCATCCGCGCAACGGTGCGAAGGCTCCTACTCGTGATTGCCGGCGCTTTCCCTCTGGGTGCCCGCGGTCTACGGCCAGACCGACCTGGTCGCGCCGGCTAAGCGCGAGGGGCGCGTCGTCGTCTACCGCTCGATGGAGTCGGACATCTTCGAGGTGATCGAGAAGATCTTCGAGCAGAAGTATGGGATCCCGGTCGAATACTTCCGCGCGGCGAGCAACCGCGTTCTGGACCGGGTGCTCACCGAGAGCCGGGCCGGCAAGCCGCTCTATGACGTCGTGTTGACCAACCGCAGCCCGATGCTCATCCTGAAGAAAGAGAATATCTTCGCGAAGTACACTTCCCCGACGTACGAAGCGTATCCGGCGAACACGCGCGACCGCGAAGGCATCCTCTCGCCGAGCCACCGCGTGGTCGTGGTCAGCGTGCTGTTCAATACGCGTCTGGTCAAGCCGGTAGAGGCGCCCAAGACCCTGAACGACCTCCTCGACCCGAAATGGAAGGGCAAGATCGTGATGCCGGATCCTAACGTCCACACCACCACCGCGGTGTGGCTGTCGAACCTGGAGAAGGTGCTCGGCACTCAATACCGGTCGTTCGTCGAGCGGTTGGCCGGACAGGTCAGCCTGGCCGAGTCATTCTTTCCTGTTGCCCAGAAGGTCATCTTCGGCAAGTTTTCCCTCGGCATCACCTACGTGAAGTATGTGTACGTCTTCGGCAAGGAAGGCGCTCCGCTGGACTACGTCCGGCTCAACCCGGTCCTGGCGGAGGCGCACCACGTGGGGGTCGGGGCCAAGGCGCCGCACCCGAACGCGGCGCGGCTGTTCGTCGACCTCTTCACGTCGAAGCTAGGCCTGCTCGCCCTCGCCCAAGGCGGAGAGTTTGTCCTGGTCCCGGGAGTCTATCCGCCGATCAAGGACGCCGACAAGTTGCGCATCGTCATGATGGAAGACCTCGACGAGCAGGAGCTGGCGAAGTTCAAGAGCACGACCGGGGCGCTGTTCTTGAAGCGGTAGGCCCAGTGACGATCCGGTCCGGCTTCGCGCCCATCGGCAACGCCCGGCTCTATCATGAGGCCGCCGGCGCGGGACCGCCCTTCGTGATGATCCACGCGGGTGTCGCGGACAGCCGCCAGTGGAACAACGAGTTCGCCCACTTCGCGTCGCGGTGGCGCGTGATCCGCTACGACATGCGCGGCTATGGGAAGAGCGAACCGGCGGAAGGGGAGTTCAGTCACCTGGGCGACCTGCTCGCCCTGCTCGATCACCTTGGCGTTGGCGACCCTGCCGTGATGATGGGATGTTCCATGGGCGGCGGCCTGGCGATGGATTTCGCCCTCGCCCATCCTTCTCGCACACGGGCCCTGATCATGGTCGACGCCGGCCCCCGCGGTCTGAAACTCGATGTGCCGACGCCACCCGCCTTCGCCGAAGCTGAGAAGGCGTACAATGCCGGCCAACTGGATCTGGTGGCTGAACTCGAGACCCAGATCTGGTTTGACGGTATGGGGCGCAGGCCGGACCAGGTGAATCAGTCGATGCGCCGCCTGGCCTACGAGATGAACCGCACGGCGCTCGCGCACGAGGCCAAGCATCTCGGCACGCGCGCGCCCGAGGCGTCCTCTCCGGCGGTG
>DATDEG010000359.1:0-6269 GCA_036523465.1 bacterium | reverse complement strand
CTGGTACACCATCTCGATGCCGGCGCGACGGGAGTCGAGCGGCGAGGCGAAGTGAACACGGCGACCATCAAACCACAGTTCGCCGCCGTCAGGCTGATGAACACCGGTAAGGATCTTCATCAACGTGGACTTGCCGGCGGCGTTGTCGCCCACGAGACCGACGACCTCGGCGGGATGCACGGTGAAATCCACGCCCCGCAGCGCGACCACGGGCCCGAAGGTCTTCCGGATCTGGCGCATCTCGACCAGCGGAGGCATCGCCATCGGCTCAGGGCGTCACGGCAATCTTCAGGGCTTCGGCTCGCCGGAGGAGGTCGATACCCTGGTGAATTTCGGCGAGCGGCATCCGGTGAGTGACCAGCCGTGCGAAGTCGATCGTCCCGTCCTCGAGGAGCGCCGTGGCCTGCGGGTAGGTGCCGCGTGCGATGTAACTGCCGAGGATCTGGTACTCGTACTTGGTGACGTCGTATTGCTTCAGCGTAGGCCGGGCGTGCTCGTTCATGCCAAAGAGGATGATGCGTCCCCCCTTCCGGACGCACCGTACCGCATCCTCGAGCAGTGTTCCCACCGCGTCCACCACCATGTCTGCGCCGAGCCGC
This sequence comes from bacterium, assembly GCA_036523465.1. Classification (GTDB taxonomy): domain Bacteria; phylum Sysuimicrobiota; class Sysuimicrobiia; order Sysuimicrobiales; family Kaftiobacteriaceae; genus Kaftiobacterium. The sequence goes on along the minus strand of DATDEG010000359.1, from coordinate 5,670 downwards.
GTCTCGCGCCGGACGGCGGCCGAAAGATCCTCCTGGCGCGGATTGATGACGTGGTCGGCGCCGCAGTCGCGTGCCGCGGCTGCGCGGTATGCGGCGATCTCGGCGACCAGTACGGGACGGACGCCTGCGGCGCGGAGGAGCAGCACGTACAGCAATCCAATCGGACCGGCCCCCAGCACCACGGCAGCATCGCCCGGCGTCGGCCGGAGCTTGCGGACACCGCTGAGGACGTCGGCGAGCGGTTCGGCCAGCGCGGCGATCTCCGGGGGAACCGTGGGACTGATCTTGTAGACGGCCCGGGCCGGCAGCACGCTGAAGGCCGCGAAGCCCCCATCGCGGAAGATTCCGACCCCTTCCATCCGCTCGCACAGGTTCGTCAGACCGCGCTGACAGTATTCGCAGTTCCCGCACCAGATGCTCGGATCGACGACGACACGGTCGCCGGGAGCCACATGTGTCACGCGCGGTCCGGTTTGCACGACCTCGGCCGTGTACTCATGCCCCATGATCACGCCCGGGGTCGCGGGATGCCCGGGTGGGACCGCCAGGATGTGCACGTCCGTGCCGCAAATGCCGACAGCACGCACAGCCAGGAGGACATCGTCGGGCGCCTCGACCTTTGGTACCGGCCGTGGCGTGACCGTCAGTCGTCCCTCGCCCTCGAAGACGGCGGCAATCATCTGATCAGTCACGCCGCGTCCTCCCTCCGGTCGAGCAGCACGAGGATCTTTCCTCCGCCAGAGACTCCCTCACGGCCAAGCTCCGCCGGCGCGGCCTCCAGCGGCAGGCGATCGGTCACCATCGGCCGCAAGTCGAGTGTGCCGCGCCCCATCATCTCGATGACGCCCGGGAACGCGCGAGGACCGGCGTGCCCGGTTGATCCGACGATGCGGGCCGCGGCGACCACCAGTGGATCAAGAAACACCGTGGCGGATTGCGGCGAGCGGCCGAGTAACAGGATGGTGCCGCGCGGCGCGAGCGACGCCAGCATCTCCGGGACAGTGTCTGCCGGAGCGCCTGCGGCTTCGACCTGGAGGGCGGCACCGGTCCCGCCGGTGAGATCCATGACGACGTCGCGCGCCCGCCGCCCCCGCGTGCGCAGTTCGTCTGGGTTGAAGACGTCGGCACCTAATCGCCGGGCCAGTTGCTGCCGCGTCTTTGACCGCTGAAAGGCGATCACCAGGCCCGCTCCCGCGGCTCTGGCCAGGGCGATGGCCGCAAGGCCGATCGGTCCCGCACCGTACACGGCCACGGCGGTGTCCCTGCCGATTCCTCCTGCCTCCACAAAGATGCCCTGGTAGGCGACGGCGGCGGGTTCCACCAGCGCGCCGGCCTCGAACCCCTCGCGCCCGGCCCAGCGCACAAGCAGCGCCGTGATCGGCCAGCAACATCTCGCCGGGACGCGCACATATTCGGCGAGACCACCAGCAATCGTGAACCCGATCTCCTCAAGGGCCTCGCATTGGTTGTAGGCTCCGACGCGGCATGCCGCACATCGGCCGCACCAGACCATATTGTCGCAGGCGACCGCATCCCCCGGATGCAGCTTCGCGACCTCCGGACCCACTTCAACCACGTCCCCCGCGAATTCATGCCCGAGCACCACCGGCAGGCGCGTGTATCCCGGATAGCGCATGTACCCGTCTCCATCCGTCTGCGCCATAAGGCGGTCCGATCCGCAGACACCACACGCCCGGGTCCGAACGATCACGTCATCCGGACCCGGGTGCGGGACTGGGATCTCCTCGACGCGGAGCGCCGGATATCGCCAGATCTGGCTGCCGACCTGGGCCTCGCGCCGCTCGTGTTCCCGCGAGCTGGCCTGGTATCCAGGACGCGGCTGCCATTCTGCACCAATCACGGCAGCTCGCATGTGTTTCCTCGGGCCACGCTCCACAATGACCTCAAGGTGCCTCTCGAAGGGGACGGACGCGCGCCGTCCCCCCTCGGACTCCCCCCTTCGCGGGCATCAGGCGGCCTTGATCATGACCTTGCCGTCCTCGCGCCGCGTGGCTTTCTCGATCGCCTGCACACCCTGATCGAGCGCAAACCGGCTCGTGATGATCGGGGTGAGATCGATCCGCCCGCTGGCCATCAGGCGGATGACACTCGGGAAGTTCCCGTAGCCGGAGTGCCCCTGCGCGCCGAAGATCTGTGCGGCATGGGTCTGGAAGTGCTCGAGGTATACGGGGGCGCGCTCGCTGGCCCGGCCGATCATGACGATCTTCCCGCCGACGGCCATCGACGCTTCCATCTCCGGGATCGTGCGCGGAGGAGCCCCCGCCGCCTCCACGAGCATCGCCGCGCCTTCGCCGTCGGTGAGTTCCAGGATAGCGTCGCGCGGCTTCGTACCCTGCCGCTCGAGCTGCATCGGGTCGAGGACAACGTCCGCGCCGACCTTGCGGGCCAACTCCTGCCGGATGGGGGCGACCTCAAAGGCGATGATCTTCGCCGCGCCGGACGCTCGGGCCAGCGCGATCGCCGCGAAGCCGATCGGGCCGGTCCCGAAGACGACGACGTGGCCGCCCGGCTTGAAACCTTCCGCGCGGCTGAACATCGCGTTGTAGGAGACCGAGGTCGGCTCGCAGAGCGCTCCGGCTTCGTACGCCTTCTCCTTCGTGCCATAGCGTTCGGCCAGCGCGTTGATCTTCCAGCAGTACTTCGCACCGATGGCCAGGGCCTCGGCCTGTGCGCCGTTGATCGTGAACCCGATCTCCTCCAGCCGCAGGCACTGGTTGGGGTACCCGTTGCGGCACGGCGTGCACTCGCCGCACCAGATCATCTCTTCGCAGGTCACCATATCACCGGGCCTGAGTTCGGTGACGGCGGACCCGACCTCGATGATCTCCCCGCTGAACTCGTGGCCGATGACGACCGGGAATTTGGTGAGGCCGGGATAGAGCATGTACCCCTGCCCATCGGTCTCGTAGAAATGGACGTCCGAGCCGCACACCCCGCAGGCCCGGGGCCGGAGCAGCACGTCGTTGGCCCCCAACGTCGGGTCGGCCAGCGTTTCCAGGGACAGGCGCGGCTTTCGCCAGACGCTGCTCCCCGTCACCGCTTTGCCGGTCCGGCGCTCCCAGTCACTGACGTGGTAGTCCGGCCGTGGATCCCACTGCGCGGTCAATACCAACCCCTTCATCGCACCGCCTCCTTACCATCGGACTGTTCGCGCGCTCTGAGGCGGGAGCCGCACGATTCGCGGACGACCAACTCCGGAATCAGTACGGTCTGCCGGCTGCGCGCGTCTCCTCCATGTACCAGCTGCAGCAATCGCTCCATCGCCATCTGCCCCATCCGGTACTTCGGCTGCGCCACGGTCGTCAGTGCCGGGGAGACAAGCGAGGCGAAGGTGATGTCGTCGAACCCGACGACCGCGACATCCTGCGGCACCCGTTTCCCGGCCTGCCGCAGGACGTCGATCGCACCGATCGCCATCAGGTCGTTAGCCGCGGCGACGGCCGTGACGTTCGGAACCAATCTGAGCACCCCCCGCATCGCCCGCCGTCCGCCGTCGGCGGTGAAGTCGCCTTCGACGATGACGGCTCCTCCGCCCAGCCCGGCTGAGCGCAGCGCCTCAACGTACCCGCGACGACGCTCCGCGGCGACATGGAGTGTGGGCGGGCCGGCGATGTGGGCGATACGGCTGTGCCCCAGCCGCAGGAGGTGCATCGTCGCCTCGTACTCACCGCGGAAATTGTCCACACGCACAGTGTCGATCGACAACCCCTCCACGTCGCGGGCCACGAGGACCACCGGGAGCCGGGCGCGCCGCAGCGCCCGGAGGTGGCGCGTATTGCTCCCGACCGTGGCGAAGATCACGCCGTCCACCCAACGATTGCGCAGGAGAGCGAGGTAGGCGTTCTCCCGGCCGAGATCCTCGTACGTGTTGCAGAGCAGGACGGCATACCCGTGATGCCGCGCGGTGTCTTCGATCCCGCGGGCGATCGCCGGGAAGAAGGGGTTGCTGATATCGGGCACGATGAGCGCCACGGTGCGGGAGGATCGTTTCTTCAACCCCTGGGCGATGATGTTCGCCCGGTACCCAAGGGCACGGACGGCCGTGCGTACACGACGCTCGGTGGGTGGACTGACCCGGTGCGGGCTGCGGTTGACGACCCGCGACACGGTGGCGACCGACACGCCCGCCCGCCTGGCAACGTCACGGATGGTGACGGACACGATCCCCCCGGTGCGAAGCTCCGAGAAGTGGAAAACGATTACCAACTTCGGCGCCTGGCGGCAGGGCTCCTGTCAGAGGCGGGGGGCGGGAGGGATCGCGGTCAGACGGAGATCAGGGCGATACGCCGCCCACGGCGATCGCGCTCGCAGCGGCGAGGTCGCGCGTGTGGGTGAGGGAGACGAAGACGTCGGAGACGCCGAGATCGCCCGCGGCCCGTGCCGCGCCGCCGTGTAGGGCAACCATGGGCCGGCCGGCGTCGTCATTGAGGATCTCGATCTCGCGCCAGGCCATCCGTCGCCATCCCAGCCCAAGAGCCTTCATCACCGCTTCTTTCGCGGCGAACCGCCCCGCGAGTCGCATCACGCGGATCGGCCCGGGCCCGGCCCGCGTGACCTCGTCGCGGGTAAATAGGCGGTTGGTGAACGGATCGCCCCAGCGGACCAAGGCGCGCCCGATGCGGTGCACCTCGATGACGTCGACGCCGATCCCACGGATGTCCACGGCGACTTCCATTAAAGCACAGAACGTCCCGCCCGGCACGAACCGGGGACGCGGGACAGGCTGCAGGAAGCGATCAGACTCTGGTGGCGTCCAGCGACATCGCCAGATACCCGGCGGCCTGGCTGTGGGCCCCCCGTTCACGGAGGAGCAGCCCCAATTCTTTCGCCACGTTCCCAACCTTTTCGCGCATGCTGCGGGCCTGGAAGGCGGCGAGCGCGTCCTTGTAGAGACGGATTGCGGTCTGCGCGTCCCGGCGCCGGAGCGCGACGCGCGCGAGGATGACCTGCGCCTCCGCGACCTCCACCGGATCACCGGCCGCCTGCGCCTCCGTCAGGGACTGACCGGCAAACGTGGCCGCCTCGTCGACGTTCCCCAGAACCAGGTGGGCCCGGCCGATCTCCGTCAATGTCGACGCGTGGGTCACCGTCCGGCCGAGCCGGTCGGCGACGCGCAGCGCGTGGTGAAAGGACCGGAGGGCCTCGCGGGGCTGCTCCATCTCGAGCTGGAGATCGCCGAGATTCTTGAGGACGCTGGCGAGGTCCTGGAGGTTCTCCGCAGCCTCGAAGGCATCCTTCGCCTGCAACAGATACTCGCCGGCGGCGGCGTACTGGCCGAGCTTGCGATACGCGGCGCCGATCCCCCACAACGCCTGCCCGCGGAAGGAGAGGCTGTGCTGGGCCACGTCCGATCGCGCCGCTTCCTCGTACCGGCGGATCCCCCCCGCGTAGTCGCCCATGTAGACTAGCGTCGTCCCGAGGGCGATCAACGCCTCGACTCGCGCCGGATCGCGGCCGGCGCGCGCGCGCCGGAGGACGAGCAACCCCTCTTCGAGGAGCGGCTTTGCCGCCGGAATCTCACGGGTCCGAACTTTCACCCGCCCCATCAGAACGAGCGCGCGGCCCGCGCGCCAGGAATCACGCGCTGCTTCGCTGCGCGCGCGCACCTCCCGGGCGCGCTCCCACGCTTCGTCGAACCGCCGATCGCGC
>DATDEG010000358.1:0-2002 GCA_036523465.1 bacterium | reverse complement strand
ATCGCGGTTGCCGGACGCGTAGAGAAGACCGACTTCTGTCCCCCGCCGCAGCGGCACGTCGTGGAATGTCAAGTCCTGGAGCACCCAGCGCTCGAACATCGGCAGCGGGGTATCGTATCGCAATAGCTCCTCGACCGCCGTCTTGAAGAACTCGCGCTCCCCACGCTGAATGGCCTGCCTGGCCCGCGCCCGCTCGTCTGGATTGTGGTGCAGGGACAGCATGCCCAGGGTCATGCCGTTGACCGTTGCTTCGTGGCCGGCGTTGAGGAGGAGGATGCAGTTTGCGACCAGCTCGTCGGCCGTCAACTTCTCCCCTTCCTCTTCAACTTGGACCAAGGCGGAGATGAGATCGTCCCGCGGCGCCCGCCGCCGTTCGTTGGCCAGGGACTGGATGTACGCGGAGAACTCGATGACCGCCTGGTTCCCTGCGCGGGCCTGGCCCTCGGTGTAGCCTAACTCGTAGAGTTTGACGATCTTTGCCGACCAGGGCCGCAGCGGGGGCCGGTCGGCCTCCGGGACCCCGAGGAGTTCGGCGATCACGGCGACCGGAAGCGGCTCGGCGAAGTCCCGCAAGAGATCCATCTCCCCGCGCGCCTCCACCCGGTCGATGAGGCCGTCCACCATACGCTGGATCGTCCCGCGCAGGCCCTCGACGCGTCCGGTCGTGAACGCCTTGAGCATGAGGGCCCGGAGGCGCGTGTGCTTGGGGGGCTCGTTGTCCAGCATGTGGTCGCTTTGGAAGCGATCGAAGTCGCGGATGAGCGGGTCCGGCGGGGGCCAGCCTAGCTCGTCGCGGGAGAGCACGTGGAGGATGGACCGCCCGAGGCGGCGGTCCCGCAGGAGCGCAGCGATGTCGTCGTACCTGGTGAAGAACACCTTCTTCCAGACGGGATCGTGGAAGATAGGAAGACGCTCACGGAGGTCGGCGAGCGTCGGATACGGATCGAAGACGAAGGCCGGATGGTTCAGATCGAGGTAGTGCTCGCGCATCGGTGGGAACCCTACGAGAGCCTGGCGATCAAGTCCTCGACGCGCCGTTTCAGCTCATCACGGATGCCACGGAAGAAGGCCACATCGCGTCCTGCGGGATTGGGCAGCGGCCATTGCTCCATCTTCGCCCCCGGCACCACCGGGCACGCTTCTTCCGCGCACAATCCGATCACGAGCGCGACGTCGGGGCCGAGGACGGCGGGAAGCGCCTTGGTCCGTTGTGGGGAGATGTCGAGACCGATCTCACGCATCACGGCCACCGCCTCCGGCCGGATCGCCGCTGCCGGCTCCGTTCCCGCGGAGCCTGCCCGCCACCCCGGCGGGGGCGCGTTGTTGAACAGGGCCTCCGCCATCTGAGAGCGGGCGCTATTGTGGACTCAGACGAAGATCACGCGAGCCATTCCCATACGGTCCGGTCCCCCAGCCTCTTTAGGGAATTCTTAGTGCCCGTTTCTTATCCCTAAGGACTTCTTCACGCTCGCACCAGTATCGTTAGGGCCGCGATGATCAGGACCACCACGGATACCGCGCTCGTCCTCGCCTTCCTCCTCGCCGGCGCGGCGCTCATCCTTGGAGTCGCGCAAACCTGGCCCGGGATCGAGATGGCAGCCGGGCTCGCCCTGCCCCCTCTCGTCGCGGTGATCGTGTTCCGCGCTATCCTGCGCGCGCTGGGCTTTCGGAGCAACCTGATCGGACGGCGACCACGGCAGAGCTTCTCGTTCCGCCGGCTGCTCCTCGGCCCGGTCCTGCCGACGTATGAGATGCCGCATCAGACGGTCGGGAAGTTCGTCGGCCTCGCCGTGTTCGCCTCGGATGTCCTGTCCTCCGTCGCGTACGCGACCGAGGAAATGCTGATCATCCTGGCGCTGGCCGGCGTCGCCACTTTCGGCCTGTCCATCCCCATTTCCATCGCCATCTCTTCGCTCCTGGTCGTCCTCACGATCTCCTACCGGCAGACCATCTTTGCGTACCCGAATGGCGGAGGCGCCTACATAGTCGCGCGGGACAATCT
>DATDEG010000357.1:0-1668 GCA_036523465.1 bacterium | reverse complement strand
AGCTCGCGGCGGGCCGGGCGTCCGTCCGGGATATGCGCAGCGGTGAGCAGACCGCGGTGGCACTCGAGGACGCCCCGGAGCACCTCCGCCTCCGGATCGCCCAAGGATAGATCGGCCTCTCGTGATGCCACGCACCCTCATCCGCGATCTCCATGCTCACGTCGGCCAGGCTGTCCGTATCCAGGGCTGGGTCCGGGCAATCCGCGATCAGAAGCGCATCCAGTTCCTCATCATCCGTGACCACACAGGCGTCGCCCAGGCGACGGTGGAACGCTCCGAGGCGCGAACCGAGATCAACGAGGCGATCGCCACCCTCACGCGGGAATCGGCCGTGACCATCGAGGGGAGGGTCGTGGACAATCCGGTCGTGCGGACGGGCGGACTCGAGGTGCTCATCGAGCGTCTCGAGGTGGAAGCATTGGCCGAACCTCTCCTGCCCCTCGACCCCTCGGCTCCTGTAGAGCAAAATCCGGAGGTGCGGGCGAACTGGCGGTACCTCGACCTGCGCCGCCCGGAGAACTACCTCATCTTCCAGGTGCAGACCGCCGCCGAGCACGCCATGCGCGAGTACTGGCTGCGCGAAGGCTTCATCGAGATCCACTCTCCAAAACTCATGGGCAGCCCGAGCGAGAGCGGAGCAGAGCTGTTCTCGCTGGAGTATTTCGGCCGGCCCGCGTATCTCGCGCAGTCGCCGCAGTTCTATAAGGAGATGGCGATGGCCGCCGGGTTCGACCGGGTCTTCGAGATCGGTCCCGTCTTCCGGGCCGATCCCTCGTTCACGACGCGCCACAGCACGGAGTTCACCGGACTCGACATGGAGATGTCCTGGATCGAATCGCACGAGGACGTGATGGCGTTCGAAGAACGCTGGCTCCAGCACACGCTCGAACGGGTGAAGGAGCAGTTCAGCGGGGTCATCAGAGAGAGGTTCGATGTCGAGATCGTGGTCCCCGAGGTCCCATTTCCGCGGATCCCGCTGGCCGAGGCGCAGCGCATCGTCGCCGCCCGCGGGCATCAGGCGCCGCCGGAACGCCGGGGAGATCTCGATGCGACGGGAGAGCGGATGGTCAGCGAGTACGCCGCTGAGCGATACGGCAATGAGTTCGCCTTCGTCACCGACTACCCGCCCGAGGTGCGCGCCTTCTACCACATGCGCTATCCTGAGCCGCCGCACCTCACGAAGAGCTTCGACCTGCTCTGGAAGGGTGTCGAGGTCACGACGGGGGCCCAGCGCGAGCATCGTGCCGAAGTGCTGGCCGCTCAGGCGCAGGAGCGCGGCCTGAGCCTCGAGCCGATCCAGTTCTATCTCGACTTCTTCCGGTTCGGCTGCCCGCCGCACGGCGGATTCGGGGCGGGGCTGGGGCGTATCCTCATGGTGATGCTGGGGCTGAGCAACCTGAGAGAGGCCACGTACCTGTTCCGGGGGCCCACGCGCCTTTCGCCCTGAAACTCCTACTTGCGGGGCCGCTGGCCCGCGCTAAGATGAAGGTGGGACAGATGTCCTGCCGTGCGCGTGGAGGCCGTTAGTCCCGATCCAACACGTATGACATTGGGAGCCGGGCTCCGGCCGTCGACGCCACGCCCCCGCGTGGGGGATCGCGGAAGCGGTTGGGCCGGTACCCACCTGCTAGCGCAGGTTCGGGGACTACAGCCTTACGGCACGGCGGG
>DATDEG010000356.1:0-8668 GCA_036523465.1 bacterium | reverse complement strand
ACGACCTACCCGCTGCACGTCGGGGTCACCGAGGCGGGAACGGCCTGGGCGGGCGCGATCAAGTCCGCGGCGGGCATCGGGGCGATCCTCGCCCGAGGCATCGGCGATACGATCCGCGTGTCACTGGCCGCCGATCCCGTGGAAGAGGTGAAGGCCGGGTTCGAGATCCTCAAGAGCCTGGGCCTGCGCACGAAAGGCGTCCAGCTCGTGGCCTGCCCCTCGTGCGGCCGGGCCGAGGTGGACATCATCCAGATCGCCCAGGAAGTGGAACGCCGCCTGGCCGGCCTGAATGCGCCGGTCAAAGTGGCCGTCATGGGCTGCGCGGTGAACGGGCCCGGGGAAGCGCGCCTGGCCGATCTGGGGATCGCCTGCGGGCGCGGCATGGGCCTGTTGTTCAAGCGTGGAAAGATCATCGCGAGCCTGCCGGAGGCCCGTCTCGTCGATGCCCTGATGGAACAGGTCCAAGAGGTGGCCAGAGAGAAGGCCGCTGCCTCATGACGCCGTGGTGGGAGGCTGGAATCCGCCTCCTGCTGGCAAGTGTGCTCGGAGGCGTCGTCGGCTGGCAGCGGGAGAGCGCGGATAAGCCGGCTGGCTTTCGCACGCACATCATCGTCTGCCTCGGGGCGGCGCTGTTCACGCTCGTCTCCGCGGTGGGCTTCTTCGGAACGGGCGCAGACCCCGCGCGCGTGGCGAGCAACATCGTCGTCGGCATCGGCTTCCTCGGCGCGGGGACGATCTGGCGCACGGGAGGGAGTGTGCAGGGACTCACCACCGCGGCAAGCCTCTGGACGGTGGCGGCGATCGGCACGGCGACCGGACTCGGATACTACTTCGGAGCGGCCGCCGCGACGGCGATCGTCATCGTCACCCTCACCGCACTCAAGTGGCTCGAGGAGCGGATTCCCCGGCGCGGCGTCGGCGTGGTGAACATGGTCATGGCCGACCGGCCTGGCCAGTTGGGCCGCATCGGCACCGTGCTGGGCGCCTTCGGAGTGAACATCGAGCGGGTGGAGATGTCCGCCCGCATGGACAACAAGGTGACGCTCGAGCTCGCCGCACGCCTCCCGCCGCGGGCGAGCCGGGACGAGATCCTCGTGGCGCTGGGCGATGTCGAGGGCGTCGAAGATGTCCGTTGGGAGGATGGGACGGGAACATGATCCCGCTGCGTGACGACAATCCTTCCACGTCCTCTCCTGTGGTGACGTGGCTGATCATCCTGGCCAACGTCCTCGTCTTCATCTACATGCTCCTGCTGCCGTCCGAGACTGCGCTCAACCGCTTCACCCTCGCCTTCGGGGCGATTCCAGGGGAGATCACAGGCCGGACCGGAGGAGCGCCGGTCAGCCACTATCCGACCCTCATCTCCTCGATGTTCATGCACGGCGGGTGGCTGCACATCGGCGGCAACATGCTCTACCTGTGGATCTTCGGCGACAACGTCGAAGACCTGATGGGTCACGGGCGCTTCCTCTTCTTCTATCTGATCTGCGGCCTCGCCGCGGCCTGGACGCACATCGTGCTCAGTCCGGCGAGCACCGTGCCGCTCATCGGCGCGAGCGGGGCGATCGCCGGGGTCCTCGGCGGCTACCTCGTCCTCTTTCCACGGGCGCGAATCCTCTCGCTCCTTCCCCTCGGGATCTTCTCCAGGCTGATTCCCGTCCCGGCGCTAGTGTTTCTCCCGCTGTGGTTTGTCCTGCAACTGTTCTCCGGTCTGGGCTCGCTGGGCGGTGAGGAAGCGGGGATCGCGTTCTGGGCGCACGTGGGGGGCTTCGTCGCGGGCGTGATCCTGGTGCGCCTCTTGGCGCGGCGAAGCCAGATGAGTTGGTGGTAGGGGCACATAGGAGAGCTTCCCGTCGGCGCGAAGCCCGCTAACGGTGCGGCCGGTCGGAGGCGCCCTGCATCTCCGCGGGGCGGCCAGATCGCCGGTCAAGGAGGGCAGGGAGTGCGTCACGTCACCGTAGAGGTCCTGGGCGGTAAACCCGTCTCCGAACACGAGGTCGAGATCGTTGAGCGCAAAGGCGTCGGCCATCCTGATTCCATCTGCGACGCGATCATGGACCGGGTGAGCATCGAGCTGAGCCGCGAGTACCTGGCCCAGTTCGGCGTGATCCTGCACCACAACATCGACAAGGCGTTCCTGGTCGCGGGGAATGCCGAGATCAAGCTCGGCGGGGGACGCGTGACCGAGCCGATGCGTCTGATCTTCGGCGACCGCGCGACGGCCGGGATGGATGGGAAGACGATCCCTATCGGAGAGATCGCCGAGCGGACGGCGCGCCGCTGGATCCGGGAGAATCTCCGCTTTGTCGATCCGGACGAGCACGTGCGCTACGACGTGCAGATCAAGCCGGGCTCCCCCGAGCTCGTTGACATCTTCAATCGCAAGACCCCGGTGGCGAACGACACCTCCGGAGCCGTCGGCTACGCGCCCCTGACCGAAACCGAGCGGCTTGTGCTGGCGACTGAGCGGTACATGAACTCAGGCAACTTCAAGGCGCTCTTTCCGGAAGCCGGCGAGGACATCAAGGTCATGGGGTTCCGCCGCGGCGGGAGGCTCGACCTCACCGCGGCCGTGGCGTTCGTTGACCGGTTTGTGGATTCGCAGGCGAGCTACTTCACCCGAAAGCAGCGAATGCAGGAAGCCGTAGAAGAGTACATCCGCGGTGAGGTGAAGGTGTTGGAGCGCGTGGCGCTCAGCTTGAACACGCTAGATGACCCCGACAGGGGCATCGGCGGGATGTACCTGTCCGTGACTGGGACGTCGGCGGAGTCCGGAGACAGCGGACAGATCGGCCGTGGCAACAAGGTCAACGGGGTGATCGCCCTCAACCGCCCGATGGGCACGGAGGCGGCGGCGGGGAAGAACCCTGTCTGGCACGTCGGGAAGATCTACACCATTATGACCCATCAGGTCGCCGCGAAGATCTATAAGGAAGTGCGAGGGGTGAAGGAAGTCTACGTCTGGCTGCTCAGCCAGATCGGCGCGCCGATCGATCATCCTCAGGTTGCCGCGGCACAGCTCATCCTCGAGAAGCGGGCCCGCGAGGCCACGGCGAAGCGGAAGGCGGCCGAGATCCTGGAGCGGGAACTGGGCAGCATCGACGCGCTCACGCGGGAGCTGGCCGAAGGCAAATACCCCGTGGTGTGATCCCCCCGTTGCATCGCGTCGCCCCGCTGTTCGCGGTGCTGGCTCTGATTGCGGCCGGCTGCACGATCAGCCGGGAGACAGCCCCCGAGACCACCCGTCAACTTCGCGTCGACAGCGTCCGGCGTATCATCGATCAGCCCGCGCTCAGCCGCGCCGTATGGTCCCCGCTCGGACGGCAGTTCGTCTACGGCGGCGCCGACGGCATCTACGTCGGCGCCGTGGATGGGATCACAAGGCGCATCGCACCGGCGGAAGTCGTCACCGCGCTCTCCTGGTCGCGCCGCCTCGACGTGCTCGCCGTGGTCGATCGCGGCACCCTACAGACGATGCGGGCGGATGGCAGCGGCCGGCAGGCGATGACCGTGGCCGGCTTCGTCACCGCCGCCGTGTGGGCGCCGGGCAGCGATCGCCTGGCCATCGTCGTGCGCCGCGCGGTGGAAGGGACGTCGAGGTTCGAGTTGTGGCTCACAAACCGCGACGGAGGATTCCGACGCCTCATCAGGACGGCCCCGGCCGGCCGGGCAATCCGCAGCCCGCAGTGGCTGGCGACCAGCCTCTATCTCGTGTACGGTCTCTCCGTCCCGTCGGAGTCGGTGATCACGGAAGCGTGGCAGGTGCGCATCGCCTACCCGGATCGCCGTCAGATTCCCCTCTTTGGACCGGTGGACGAACTCGTGCTCGCCCCGTCCGGGCGCCAGATCGCCTACGTGGCCGGTCCGAAGGTGACCGACGGCATCGGACGCGTCGTCGTTTCCAGACTCGATGGGAGCGGACGGTTCGCGCTCACCGCGGAGGAAGGCCGGTACACGGGACTGGCATGGTCGCCTCAGGGCGACAAGCTGGCGTTCGCCGCCGTGGACGACGAGGCGCACGCGCAAGTGTGGATCGCCGACGGTGATGGCTCAGGCCGCCTCCTCGTCCACGACTACGCGCTGGAGTTCACGGACCCGAGCATCGCACTCTCGATTGCCTGGGGGCCCGATGGAAGGCGGCTCCTCTTCGGCACGAATACGGGAACGTTCAGCGGTCCCATCTGGCTCGCCCAGTTCAGCCGGAGGTAGAGCTGCCCGCGGTTCTGGACTTGTGCCTCTGTACAGCCTTCCGCATGCTTGACAACGGGCCTCGGGCTCTCACAATAGGGGAGTGATGCCTATCTACGAGTACCGCTGCAGTAATTGCAACCACGTCTTCGAGGTCTCGCACGAGGTCGGAGGCAATCCCGGTCCCTGCCCGAACTGCGGGGCGACCGGGACGGCACACCGTGTCTTCACGTCCGTCGGACTGATCTTCAAGGGGTCAGGCTTCCACACCACCGACTATCGGAAACGCGGCACAGCAAACGGTGAGTCCGGCGCCGAGACCTCCGGCAAGGAGTCGGCGCCGAAGAAGGAGAAGAGCGCGGGAACGGTCCCAAAGACGGATCAGTGAGGACGCCGCGAGGCGTGAGTGCGCGCTCCAGGGGGCACGGCCGATCGGCCGTGCTCCTGTTTTCTATGCTCATCATCCTGCTCCCGGCGACGTCTGTGCCGGCCGCGGCGGTGGCCCTGGACGTCCATGCCACGCTGGGGATCGGCGGATGGGTATCTCCCGGCGAGACGACGCCGCTGCGCGTCGACATTCAGTCCAGTACCCCTCTGACGGGAACGCTCCAGGTTGGCGTCCCCTCTGGAGCGCGGGGAGAAGCGGTGACGACGCACCTCGTGCCCATCCGGCTGGCCGCGGGAGGGCGGCAGCAGGCATCCGTTGATGTCATCGTGCGCGATCCGCGTCGTCCCATCACGCTTATCGTGCAGGACGGAAGCGGAGAACGATTCAGATCCGCGCTGCCGGTCGGACCCGATCGCGTCGTCGAAGGGATCATCGCCGCGCTCACCCGCGAACCCGCCGGGCTGGAGTTCGTGACGGGCACGGAAGGGAAGCGCCGGCCTGCCTACATCACCGAAGACGACCTGCCCGTGCGGTGGCAGGCCTTTGACGCGATCGATCTGCTGATCATCCGCGATCTCGATCCTCGCCGCGTGCTTCCCGCGCAGGCGCGTGCGCTGGTGGACTGGGTGAGGCAGGGGGGCCGCCTGCTCATCGTCGCCCCGCGCGAGCTGAACCTCGCCGAAGCGCCCTGGCTCCGCGATCTGTTGCAGCCGAACGCCAGAGGCGCTTCCGGCCGCGGTGACGTGACGGTGGCCGGCGAGGATCTCTTTGCCCCTGCCCGCCGCGAGCGGGGCGAACTCCGTGCACAGGTCCGCGCCGTCCTCGATCGCGCGCGCGCGCCCTCCGTTGCCGATCCTGCGCTGGCCGACGTGCTCCCGAGCACCCGGCCGCTCCCAGGGCGGACGCAGATCGGTCTGGCCGTCCTCTCGCTGCTCTACATCGTGGCGGTCCGCCTGGTGCTGCGCCGCTTCGGCGCCGTCCGCGGCGGCTGGGTGATCATGACAGTGCTCGTGGTCCTCTCTACAGCGGGACTGTACACAGTGGCCGCCGGCGCGCGGATCGCGGCGACGTCGGTCGCCCAGCTTTCCGTCGCTGAGATGCTGGGGACGCTGGAGGCCGCCCGCGTCACGACGTACGCGTCGATCATTACGCCGTATGGCGGCCGGTTCGCCGTGAGCGTTCCCGCGGGCGCCGATGCGCGTGCCCTCTCCGATACGGCTCTCACGTACGATGACGGGACGCGGGAGATCCTGGGGACCGCGGCCGACGGCCAGCTGACCGTCGTCGTCCGGCAGATCGTACCGCTCCGGCTTGGCGTCCGCCGGCAGGCCTCCGATCTACTCGTCGTGGATCAAGGAATCCCTCCACTCGAGCGGGTGGTCCTCTACCGCGGGCGTCAAGTGTATCGGATTTCAACCTGGGCCGCCGGCCCGATCCGGCTTGATCCGGCCCGCTGGGAACCGGTGGACCGACCGGGCGCATTGGGTACCGACACCGCGGGGCGGGGAATGGATCTGCTCTTCAGGCAACTTGATCGCCTCGGAGATACGACGTGGCTCGTCGGACGGATCGTAGACGAGCGCATCGGCCTCAAGCCGCGTCGTGGCGCCGGGGGTGAGGCCGTCACGTTGGTAGTCACGGAGATCCGCTGATGCGGGTGAATCCGGTGTTCCGGAGCGATCTCAGGCACAGGCTGACGAGCCGGAAGGGCGGCACCGTCGTCACCGTCTATCTCGCTGCGCTGGGGGTCCTGGCGTTCCTTTCACTGCCTCCGGATCTGGGCCAACTCGACGAGTTGCGGCACGAAGGATTGCTCCTCGCCTTTCTTGTCGTCGAGACGGTGCTCGCCGCCTACCTCACGTCAGCCACCGCATCGGGTGAGATCGTCATCGAAGGCGAGAAGTCGGTCTGGGACCTCGCGGCATCGCCGTTCTCCGCCGGAGTGGTGGCACGCGGAAAGGTCCTCAGCGCCGTTACGTTTGCCATGTTGCTGCTCGCCCTGGCCGCACCGTTCCTGGCCATCGTCGCGGGGATCCGCGGCGAGGCGGTTGGTTCCGTCGCGCGCGCAGCGGTCGCGGCGCTGCCGTTCGCGGCCGCGCTGGGAGTCGCCGGGGCGCTCTACGCCGGCCTCTTCGAGTCCGACTTCACGCGCAGCTTCGTACACTGGCTCACGCTGCTCACTCTCGTGGTCGGCGCAACCGCGGTGCCCGCGCCCTGGGACACGCTCAGCCCTGTCCGGTTGGTCATGCTCGCGGTTCGAGACGGACTGGGATCCCGCGTGCTGCTCGGAATAGCGTTCTATGGCGCCCTTGCCGCCGCCGCGGGGGTCGGGATCGCACGCCGTGTCGAGGCGATCCGTGCCGCGCCGCAAGGCTGAATTCCGCATTCCCCAAGCCGGCGCCTCGGCAGTATGATAGCCGTACGATGCGCCCGCCCGATGATGGGATCGACCGCCTGGCCCGCCGCGCCGCGCGGCGCCTCACGCTTCAGTACGCCCTGGGGCCGGGCATCTTTGCGGCCAACGCCGTCGTCCTGGGCCTGGCCGCATCGGTTCTCGCCACGCTGGCCGTTCCGCTCACCCCGGTGTCCCCGCTGGTCGCCATCGCCGCGGCATCTGCCGCCTTTGGGCTCGTCATCGCCGCAGTCTTTCTTCTCCGCCGGACCGACGTGCTGGCAGCGGCCCGTGTCGTGGATGCTCGTGCAGGGCTACTCGACCGCCTGAGCACGGCCCTCGAGGTCCGTCCCCGCGCTGAGCGATCGCTCTTGGGAGCCAGGCTTCTCGGCGACGCCGCCGTGCACGCCGCCTCCGTGAACCTCGGCGCCACATTGCCGTGGCGGTTGCCGCGATCCTGGCCCATGCTTCCTCTGGTCGTGATCTTCCTCTTCCTCTGGTCGTCCCTGTTCCGCGGGATCGTCCTTCCCGGTACGCCGGCCGAACGCTCGCGGGAAGTTATCCGCCAGGAAGGGTCGCGGATCGAGCGGTTTGCCCAGACCTTGCAGTCGCGGACCCGGACCGAGCGGGCGCCGCAGGCACGCCGTTTCGCCCCGCAGTTGAGGCAGCTGGGGCAGGGGCTTCAGAGCGACCGGCTTGATCGGACCGAGGCCCTGGCGCGGATCGCCGAGCTTGGACGGCAGGTCGATCAGGCCCGCCGCGAAGTCGACACGCGGCTCCGCGCCGACAGTCGGCCGCGCACCGAGGATGGCACGCTCCCTTCCGAGCTCTTCCGCCGGCAGGCGCTGCAGCAGCAGATCCGCCAGCTCCGTGAGCTGGCGACCCGGCTCCAGCAGCAGCCCGAGACGGCCTCGCCGGACGTGTTGCAGCGGTTGGGCGAGGTCGGTCGGGACGGCGAAGGAAATCAGCCGGCACGCGCTCGCGAGCAACTCCAGCGCGCGCGAGAGCAGCTCGAGCGCGGCAACTCTGCCGCGGCGGGTGAGGCCCTCAATGACGCCCTCCGCGAGCTCGAGGGATTGGACCGGCTGCTGGCTGATGCTGAAGGATTGCGCGGTGCGCAGCAGCAGCTGGAACGGTCGCAGCGCGCGATCGGGGACGGCGGGTCGCGTCTGGGCGGTGATGTCGCCGATGAGAACGCGCCGCCCCGGAGCGCACCCGGAGCCGCACCCGGCGAGAACCGGCCATCACAGCAGGCGGGCGCTGAAGAGCGGGCTCCTGAGGGACCGTTCGAAGGGACCAGACCCGGCCAGGGGCGGGGGGGAGACAAGCTCGGTCCTCCGACCGAACGGCTCGAAGCACAGCGGACACCCGACCGGCTGCGGGGCGCCCAGGGAGAGGGACCGGCCAGTGTGGCTGAGGTCCTGGGCGCGGGACGTCCCGGATCCGCGCGCGCGCCGCTGGGGACTCTCTCTCCCTCGATCGTCGCGCAGGCGGACCGCGCCATGGAGAAGGCGAGAACGCCGGCGAGATATCGCGGACTGGTCAGGCGATATTTCGAACGCTTGGCAAAACTGCGCTAGAGGCCAGCGGCTCGAGAGTGAGTGGTCGGGGAGCGGAACGCATGGATCATCAGAGCAACGTTGCGATGACGCCCGAGGAGTTCAGCGCGGCGGTGGATCGCATCCGGCAGCAGGTGCGGC
>DATDEG010000355.1:0-6836 GCA_036523465.1 bacterium | reverse complement strand
CATCTCCTCCCGCTCCGCCTCCGTCACCGGGATGTACTTGTGCTGGGTGTGGCGCTCGAGCGCCGTGGTCGAGCGGCGCGCGGTCATGTGCTCACCTCGCCGACCACCTTGCGATACTGCTCGGGGCTCATCAGTTTCTGGAGTTCAGCCGGATCCTTCGGCTCGACGAGGACGATCCACCCCTGGCCGTACGGATCGCTGTTCACGATCTCGGGCGTGTTGGCCAGGGCGGTGTTCACCTCCACGACGGTGCCGCTCACCGGAGCGAAGAGGTCGGAGACAGCCTTCACCGATTCGATGACACCGAACGGCTGCATGAATGAGACCTGCGCGCCCACCTGCGGGAGCTCGATGAACACGACGTCGCTCATCTTCTCCGCGGCGAACTGCGTGATGCCGATGCGCACGCGGCCGCCCTCCTGGCGCGCCCACTCGTGCTCGCTGCTGTACCGGAGATCGTCTGGATACATGAGTCTCAGCCGCTCCTCTTGTAAAAAGGTAGCTTCACGATCACCGCGCCGGCCTTCTTCCCGCGGATCTCCACGCCCAGTGAGTTGCCGGGCTTGGCCTGGGCCCGCGCGACGTAGCCCATCCCAATGCTCTTTTGGACCCATGGGCCGAACGTACCGCTTGTCACCTGTCCGGTGACAGTTCCATCGCTCCGGAGCGCGTACCCGTGGCGGGGAATGGCCCGCTCCGTCATCTCGAACCCAACGAGCCTGCGTGCCGTTCCTTCGGTCTTCTGTTTGACGAGCACGTCCCGCCCGATGAACTCACCTTTTTCGAGCTTGACGGTCCAGCTCAAGGGAGCCTCCAGCGGCGTCGTGGTCTCATCGATGTCGTTCCCGTAGAGCATGTACGAGGCTTCCAGCCGCAGCGTATCGCGCGCGCCGAGGCCGACCGGGGCGAGGCCGGCCGGCCGGCCCGCCTCCATGAGCGCGTCCCACACGCGCGGGGCGCGATCCCAGGGGGTACCGATCTCAAAGCCGTCCTCACCCGTGTAGCCCGTACGGGAGATGAAGCACCCGTCCACTCCGGCGACCTCGGCCCCGGTGATGATGTGGAACGAGGGCAAGGGCTGGAGGTCCGACCGGGTGAGCCGCCGGAGGATACCCAAGGCGCGCGGACCTTGCAGAGCCAGCAGGCCCCACTCATCGGACCGGTTGCGGGCCTGCGCACCCTGGGTGTGCTCCTCGATCCAGGCGAAGTCCTTCTGGGCCGTCGAGGCGTTGACGATGAGCAGGTACCGCTCCTCGCCCGTGCGGAACACGGTCAAGTCATCCACGATGCCGCCGCTGGGCAGGCACATCGGGGTGTAGAGCCCGCCGCCCGCGGCGAGACGCCCGGCATCATTGGTGATGATCCGCTGGACCGAAGCGAGCGCTCCCGGACCGGTGATCTCGACTTCGCCCATGTGTGAGACGTCGAAGAGGCCCGCCGCCGTGCGCACGGCGCGGTGCTCCTCGACGATCCCGGCATACTGCACCGGCATCTCCCAACCGCCAAACTCGACCACGCGCGCCCCGAGCGCGACGTGCCGGGCGTACAGCGACGTCTGTCTCAGGTCGTTCCCCATGCCTCGATCTCCTGTTCGCGCCGCCGCAGGAGCGCCACGACCTCGTCGTCGGTCGTCTGCGCGAAATCATCGTAGAACTGACCCACCGCGTAGAAGAGCGTCGGCGTGTAGAGGCAGACCACGTCGTCGGCCTCGGGCCTGAGCGACTCGACCCCCTCCGGCGGAGCCACGGGAATGCCCGCGACGACGGCGGCCGCTCCCATCCCGCGAACGGCGCGCAGTGCGGCGATCATCGTCGATCCCGTGGCGATGCCGTCGTCCACGACGATGGCGGCGCGGCCCGACAACTCGGGCTGCGGCCGGTCACCCCGGTAGGCGGCCATCCGCCTACGGATCTCCTCCAGTTGCGCGGCCGTCTCTTCTTTCAGGTAGTCTTCAGGAATGCGGAGCGAGCTGACGAGCGGGGAGTCGACGTACACACTGCCGTCATGCGCCACTGCACCAACCGCCAGTTCCGGATTGTACGGCGCGCGGAGTTTCCGCGGGACGACGACATCAAGCGGTGCGTCGAGGCCCACGGCCACCTCGTATCCGACGACGATCCCGCCCCGTGGGATCGCCAGGACGAAGGGCCGGCGCGTGCGGTAGCCCTTGAGGGCGTCCGCCAACTGCCGCCCCGCCTCCCGGCGATCGCGGAACGTCATCGCCGCGAATACCTCCGGTACCTCACCTTTCCACGCCAGGCAAACGGTTTCCTGTGGATCGCAACAGCTCCCACGCGGCGCGGACATGCGCCCCGGTCGTGCGGATATTGCCGATCGCCAGCCGCAGCGTGAACTTTCCCTCGAGCCGCGTGTGCGAGAGGTAGATCTGTCCGCTGGCGTTGACCGCCTCGAGCAGCGCGGCGTTGAGCTGGTCGAGCCGATCCTCGGCCCCGACTTGCCCGCGGAACGACCGCGGATGATACCGGAAGCACACGGTGCTGAACGGGGTAGGCGCCATCCGCTCGAAGTCGGGATCGGCGTCCACCCACCCGGCGAACTCCTGTCCGAGCCGGATGTGCTCGCGGATGCGCGCCGCCAGTCCGTCCCACCCGAAGTAGCGGATCACGAACCACAGTTTGAGCGCGCGGAATCTGCGGCCGAGCTGTACGCCGTAATCCATGAGGTCGTGCACGCCGGCCTGCGCCGCCTCGCTGGTGCGCAAGTACTCCGGCACCAGGCTGAATGCGCTCCGGAGGACGCTGGGACGCCGGCAGAAGAACCCGGAACAGTCGATCGGCGTAAACAGCCACTTATGCGGATTGACCACGATCGAGTCCGCGCGCTCACAGCCGGCCATCGCCCAGCGGAACTCGGGGGCGATGGCGGCGATCCCTCCGTACGCGCCGTCGACGTGGAGCCACATGTCCTCGGCTTCGCAGACGTCTGCGATGGCCGGGACCGGATCGACGCTGGTCGTCGACGTGGTGCCGACGGTCGCGACCACGCAGAAGGGCCGCCAGCCGGCGGTGCGGTCTTCGGCGACGGCCCGCCGCAGGGCGGCGACGTCCATGCGAAACTCGCGGTCGACGGGTATCTTCCGGACGCCGCGCCGTCCGATGCCGAGCGTGATGGCATCCTTCTCGATGGAGGAGTGCGCTTGTTCCGACGCATAGAGGCGGAGCCGCGGCCCCCCGGTGGTGCCCTCCTCGCGAAACGGATGCTCCGCGACGGCCTCTCGCGCGGCCGCGATCGCGCACAGGCTCGCCACCGACGCGGTATCCATGATGATTCCGAACAGCCCGTCCGGCAGCCCGAGCATCTGCCTGAGCCAATCCATCACCACTTCTTCCAGCTCGGTCGCCGCCGGGGAGGTCTTCCAGAGCATCCCGTTCACGTTCAGGGCCGCGGCGAGCAGTTCGCCGAGGATGCCCGGGGCCGATCCGGTGATCGCGAAGTACGCGAAGAACGAAGGATGGTTCCAGTGCGTGATCCCCGGGATGATGGTGCGACCGAAGTCGTCGAGGATGGCGTCCATTGCCTCGCCGGTCCGGGGTGGCGTGTCCGGGAGGGCCCGGTCGATCGCGCCCGGCTCGATCTGGGCGAGCACGGGATAGTGTTCGGGGTGAGCGAGGTACGCCGCCACCCACTCCACGGCCCGCCTGCCGTACTCGACGAATTCGGGTTCGGGCATGTCGCCCAGTGGCTTCATCCGCGTCCTCCCCGATTTCATCCCGCGTCCCAGTGACGCGGCATCACAATCCCAACTCCGGAGCAATCTGCTGGAGCGCGGTGATGACGAAGGCGATATGCTCGTCCAGCGGGACGCCCAGTGCCTCTGCTCCCTTGACGATGTCCTCGCGGTTCACAGCGCGCGCAAAGGCTTTGTCCTTCATCTTCTTACGGACCGCGGCCACATCGACCTCGGCCAGGCTCTTGTTCGGGCGGACGAGGGCCACGGCGGTGATGAACCCCACGAGCTCGTCGACAGCGTAGAGTGATTTCTCCAACAGCGACGCGCGCGGGATCCCCGCGTAGTCCGCGTGAGAGAGCATCGCGCGCGTCCAGACCTCCGGAAGTCCCCGGCGGCGCAGCTCTTCGATGCCGGCGAAGGGATGGCCGGCCTCCTGGGATGGATACCGCTCGTAGTCGAGATCATGCAGCAATCCGACGATCCCCCAGGCCTCTTCATCCTCACCGAACTTCCGCGCATAGGCGCGCATCGCCGCCTCCGCCCCTAGCAGGTGCTTACGGAGGTTCGGGTTCTGGATCCACTCGCACAGCAGCGCCCACGCCTCGTCTCGGTTCATGCTTCACTGATTCCGTCGACCTCGGACCTGGCCCTGCGGATCGCGGGCCACCGTGCGGCATGGGAAACGCCGCCGCCCCGTCGAAGTGGACGCGCCGTGGTGCACGCGCAGGGGCTGTCTGCGGGGGGACGGCGCACGTCCGTCCGCCCGCAGTCCAGGAGGACGCAATTCCCACCATGGGGACCCATCCGGAAACTGCCGCCGGTTCCGCCGCCGTACCGGCGCTCCCCGGCGCCCGCGTGCTCGTGACCGGAGCCTCAGGGTTCATCGGCGGCCATCTCGCCGAGCGCCTGCTCGCGCACGGCTCGACGGTCCGGCTGCTCGCCCGCCGTCCGGAGCGGGCCGCCGCGATGGCCGCCGCCGGAGCGGACGTGCACACCGGCGATCTCACGGATCCGGCGACGCTCCGGGGGAGCTGCGACGGGATCGACGTCGTCTACCACGCCGGAGCCTGGCTCGGCACGCCGTACACGCGCGAGGCGGCGTGGGCGGCGAACGCGGCCGGGACGGAGCACATCGTCGCGGAAGCGCGCCGGGCGGGCGTGCACCGGTTCATCCATATCAGCTCCATCGCCGTGTACGGACCGGTGCGATCGGGGACGGTGACGGAAGCGGCACCCTTGTGGAAAGGGGTCGAGCTCTACGGGGACAGCAAGATCGCCGCGGAAGAAGCCGCACGCGCGGGAACGGAGCAGGGACCCGAGTTGGTGATCACGCGCCCCGGGATGGTGTACGGCCCGCGCTCACGCGGCTGGACGATCCGGCTCATCAAGTGGATCGACGAGCAGCGGCCGGCGATGGTGGCCGGCGGCCGAGGGTACGCCCGTCCCATCTTCATCGAGAATCTTCTCGACGCGCTCGTCCTCTGCGCGCAGCGGCCTGTCGCCGGGGAAGCCTTCACGCTCATCGACGCGAACGTCCCCTGGCGTGATTACCTCGGCGAGTATTCCAGCATGGTCGGGAAGCGGGTCCGCTCGGTGTCCTACCTCGCGTCGTGGCAGATCGCCCTCACGGACGAGATCCGCGCGCTGCTCACCCACCGCCCCCCGCGCGTCCGCCGGACGGCCCTCGGCTATGCCATCAGTCACGCCCTCTTCAGCACCGCGAAGGCACAGCGGATGCTCGCCTGGACGCCGCGCTACTCGATGCCGGACGCCATGGCCATCACCAGAGAATGGCTGATCGCTAACGGACACCTCAAGCCCTGACTGTCAATCGGCCATCCGGGCTCCGGGGCGGCGATCCAGCGATACGAATCGATCGTAGTTCAGGCGGAAGAGGGCGATCACATCATCGACATCATCCACGCTCCGGATCCAGCGGCTCACCCACCCGGACTCGGGCAGCACATGGTGCCTCGTGGCGCGGCCCGCGGCGACGAGTTCGTCGTGAACGCGCCGCGGGAACGGGAGATCGGCAAGGCGGTCGCCGTGCAGGTGGCCAATCTCACGGTGTCCGTAGCGGAACTCCACCCCGCCGAACCGGTCCGGATGCGCCGTGACCCCCGGCCATGCGGTCACGGCCTGCCGGATCCGTTCCGCAACCTCGCTCATCGCTGCTCCGTCGTGCTCACCGCTCTCCCACGGTGATCGCAAGATCCTGAAAGACACCCCCGCGCAGGATACGCACCGACAGTGACTTACCAACGGCATCGCTGCCCAGCCGCGCGGCGACATCTCCCGGGTGGCGCAGCGGCGCGCCCTCGATGGCAACCAGCACGTCCCCCAGCGTCAGCCCACCCCGCTCCGCCGGGCTGCCGGGTTCGACAGCCACAACGATCAGCCCCAGCCGCTGTCCGAGTTGCTCGCGTACCGCGGCCGGAAGCCGAACAGGGTGCGAGCCGATCCCGAGGAATCCGCGGCGAATGCGCCCCGCCGACAACAGCTGCGCGGCGACGGTCTGCAGCGAGGCCTGGGGGATGGCCAGCGGCGCGCGGTTAAGCCCCGTGGTCGTCATGCCGATGACCTTGCCACTGAGGTCGACGAGCGCTCCGCCGGAGAACCCCCACGCGAGTTCGACATCGGCTTCCACGTAGTGATCCAGCTCCGCCCCTGACGGCGCGCGCCACTTCTCTCCCAGCGCGTTGATCACGCCGAGCCGCGCCCGCACCGTACGGCCGGGACGGGAGAGCGCGAGGATGAGGTGCCCGACGCGGACGCCGTCGAGGGACGTCCAGGGGGCGGGAACCTGCCCTTTCGTGTCCGTGCGCAGAATGGCGATATCGGTCGTGGCATCGCGGCCGGCGATCGTCGCCTGCACCTCCGTGCCATCCGGCAGCGCAACGCGGATGTCTTCGTCGCGCTCGAGCACATGATCGGCGGTGACGACCACACCGTCGGCCGACCAGACGAGACCGCTGCCCGGGCGGCCACGGCGTCCCTCGACGCGGACGATCGAGCGGCCCACGGAATCAACCGCGTCAGCCAGCGCCTTCGAAATACCCTGCACTGTCTCCATGAAGTATCCACCTCCGTAAGCTCCAGCGTAGGCAGTGCGCGAACGGCCCGCATCACCCGTTTGGGTAGGTCT
>DATDEG010000354.1:0-2257 GCA_036523465.1 bacterium | reverse complement strand
ACTCGTGAGCATCAAGAATCCGCCGAGATTCACCAGCACCCCGCTGCCTCCCACGGCGAAAAAGCGGACGGCTCTCAAGTTGTCGGGATGTGAGGGCAGCAGGTTGAGCAGCTGACCAGCGAGCGCGAGGACCCGTTTCGGACGGCGCACAGATCCCCGCACATTCAGCCCGTCCGGGAACGGGACCTCCACTATTCTCGCCAGCCGCGCCCGCCCGAGGAGCTCGATCAGCAGCCTTTCGTCGCGCAGCCGGCCGGGGCCGTCGTCGATCAGTCCCTTTCGGAACACATACACGGGCGACAGCGGATCAGAGACGCTGCGGAGCCGCGCCACGAGGGCGCGGCAGGCGAAGGTGGCCGCCCGCAGGCGCAAACTGCCCGGCGCCCGGCTGGACGACCGGGAGGATGGCAGGAAGCGGCTGCCCAGCGCGAGATCCGCTTGCGTCTTCAGCAGGGCGTTCAGGAGATCGAACCCGAAAGAGAGTTGATCGACGTTCCCAAGGACGCAGATCACATCCCCTCGAGCTGATCTAACGAGATCGAGTAACCCGGTGGATGGATCGGATGGCACCCGTTCTGCACCGGACGCTCTCGTCGGCTCACGGCCGTCCAGAGCGTACACGATCTCCCGAGGGGCGGGGCCCGGCAGGATGACGGAGACCAGGCGCACCGGGAGTGGTCCGGGGTGAGCCGCGACTGCGTCTCGTGGCAGCATGAACGAGCTCATTCAGATCCCGGGTGAGTCGGAGCGCTGCATCGCCTGCCCGGTCCGCACCCGAAGAACGGTGCGGGTGTATTGAATCAAGTGACGGGCCAGCCGCGTCTTGCTCTGCCCCGCCGGCCGCCTGCCATAGACGGTGGGGACTTCGATGATGGACGCCCGGCTACGCCGCGCGGCGGCGAGCAGGCGGATGAAGTAATCGCCATAGCCGACGAAGATCATCTCGCCGGGCCACCGCGCCAGCACGGCCCGCCGCGCCGCGAAGAAGCCGGACAGATTGTCCCGGACGCCCGTGCTGAGCGCAACCCTGACGAGGAGGTTGAAGAGGTAGCTCCCCCAATACCGGAAGCGCGACTCCTCGGTTCCTCCGCCGCGGACGAACCGCGAACCCACGACGATGTCCGCCCCCTCCAGACGCCGCAGCAGCGCAGGAATCTGCCGGGGGTCGTGGTTGAAGTCGGCGTCCATGACGATGACACGGTCGCCGCGGGCGGCAAGCAGTCCGGTACGCACGCCGCTGCCTAACCCCCGCTCCTGTCGTACAATGAGCCGTACAGCCGGATCAGCGTCAAACGCAGCGCGGACTTGCGCGGCGGTGCCATCCGGACTGCTATCGTCCACGACGATGATCTCGGCGTCGATTCCGGCCGCTTCCAGGACCTTCTTGAGCTCCCGGACCAGGGGGACCGCCGTGGACGACTCATTGTACGTAGGCAGGATGACCGAGATCATCGCCCCTGGTCCCGCGCCGCGCCGATGATCTCGCAGATGTAGTCGAGGTGCTCATCAGTCAGCTGGCTCGATGAGGGCAGGTTCAGCCCCCGATCGGCCAGGTCCTCAGCCCGGGGGCAGCCTGCGGATCCCCCGTAGGGCGGTAACGTCGGGAGCGCCGGAAAGAACGGCCGGGTCTCCACTCCGCGGTCGGCAAGGATCTGGGCCAGCCGGTCCCGCGAGATGCCGAAGTCGTCGCCGACGAGGACGCTGTACATCCAGTAGACGCAGAACGCCCAGGGAGCCTCGGGATGAAGGGTTAACCCCGGCACATCCTGCAGGCGCCTGGCGTAGCCGGCGGCTGCGGCGCGCTTCCGGGCGAGGAAGTGGGGCAGCCTGCCCAACTGGGCCACTCCGATGGCGGCCTGGATATTGGTCATCCGGTAGTTGTATCCGATCTCGGGATGCCAGTAGCGTCTCCGCTGATCCATCGCCTGGTCCCGAAGAAATCGGGCGCGTTGCGCCGTGTCCGCCCTGTTCGTCACGACCATGCCACCCTCACCGGTGGTGATGATCTTGTTGCCGTAGAAGCTGAACACCCCCGCGTCTCCGAATCCGCCGACCGGCCTGTCCCGGTATCGGGCCCCGTGCGCTTCCGCGGCGTCCTCGATCACCACCAGATCGTGGCCCCGGGCCAGGTCCATGAGCGGATCCATGTCCGCCGGGTGCCCGTAAATATGCACAGGCATGATTGCCCGCGTCCGCGATGTGATTCGGTCCGCGATCTGATGAACGTCCATATTCCAGGTTTCCGGCTCGCTGTCCA
>DATDEG010000353.1:0-1783 GCA_036523465.1 bacterium | reverse complement strand
TTGTTCGAAACGGGGGCGGCTGCTCCGGTCGCATTCACGACCGCGTGGCGCGGGTTGATCACCGCGGGAGGGCTGCGAGCGGGGGAAGACGTGCTTGTCGTGGGAGCCTCTGGCGGTGTGGGGACCGCGGCGATCGCCATCGGACGGCATGCCGGGGCGCGCGTGCTGGCGGTGGTGGGAGATTCTGTGAAGGCGGAAAAGGCTGCCGCCCTGGGGGCAGTGCCGATCGTGCGTACGGAGCATCCGGAGTTCAGCCGTCGTGTCCGCGAGATCACCGGTCAGGGCGTCCACCTGACGATCGATCCCGTCGGCGCGGCGACATGGTCCGAGTCCATCCGCAGCCTCCGCCCGCGCGGCCGGATGGTGATCTGCGGGGCCAGCGGCGGCGAGCGACCGGAGTTCGACATCCGGGAAGTCTATCAACGCCACCGGCGGGTCATCGGCGCGCCGATGGGGAACCTCTCCGACTTCCACGCGGTCATGAGCCTGGTCCTCGGAGGCGCAATCCGGCCGGTCATCCACGCCGTACTGCCCTTGAGCGAGGTCCGCGAGGCGCACCGCATCTTCGAGGCGCGCGAGCACTTCGGAAAGATCGTCCTGGTCCCGTAGGCCGGCCGCGGCAGGGACCTCCCGGCGCTCCCCGGAACAGTCAGCCGACAGCCATGATACGCATGCGCGGCGTGCAATTCGATCCAGAACGGGCGGAAGTGCGCGCGCTCCTGCGGAATGCGCCGTTCCGCGGCGCCCGCGTGCTTGATTTGGGGTGCGGCGATGGACGGTTGACGCGCCGGATCCTGCGCGTTGCCGGCCGGGTCGTCGGGGTCGATCCGGATTCTGATCAGATCGCGCGAGCCCGGGCGTTCACGTCCCGCCTGCTGCGCCGCCGCGTGCGGTATGAGGTGGGATCGGCGGAGTCCTTGCCGTTCGGGCCACGTTCATTCGAAGTAGTGCTTTTCTCCTGGTCATTGTGATGTATCGTCAAACGGGGCATGGTCGATGCCCTGCGCGAAGCGCACCGCGTGCTCGATTCCCGCGGAGTCGTGGCCGATCTCCGGCCGGAACGCGACCCCGGGAACCGGCGGCGCCGCTACATCCGCGCGGAAGTCCACTGGGATGGACGGAGGACGCCGGTCGGAGCCATCGGTGAATCAACCGAGTACATCTCCGACTACATCGCCTCGGACCGGGCCGTAGCGCGTATCCTCCGGGAAGGCCTGTTCTGGCTCGAACGCACGGAGCTGTTCTGGCTGCGGACATATTTCCGTGACCTGCAGACCGTGGACCGCTACCTGGCGGTGGAGTGGACGGGGACGGTTGTGCCGCAGACGATGAGACGGTCACTGCTCCGCACGCTGGCGCGGCATCCGCGCGCGCGGATCGTCGCCGCCGACCTGTTCCGTCTCAACGTATTGAGGAAAGGGACGTGAGCGAAGAACGCCGTCTGGTCACCGTGCTGTTCGCCGACGTCACTGGCTCGACGGCGCTCGGCGAGCATCTCGATCCCGAAGTGCTGCGGGTCCTCCTGTCCCGCTTCTACGGGATCGCGAAGGACGTCGTCGCCTCGCACGGCGGCACGCTCGAGAAGTTCATCGGCGACGCGGTGATGGCGGTCTTCGGCCTGCCGGTGGCGCACGGCGACGATGCCGAGCGGGCGCTGGCGGCCGCACTGGAGCTGCGGGACCGGGTGCGGAGCGATGCAAAGCTCAGCGATCACCTCCCCATCCGCGTGGGCGTGAATACCGGGGAGGTCGTCGCCACGCGCGATACGTCCGCGGGAGACTTC
>DATDEG010000352.1:0-4493 GCA_036523465.1 bacterium | reverse complement strand
CGCAGGCCGAAGAACAGCGCCGACCACGCGACGTTGAGGATCAACTGCGCGGCGAAGAGCGTCATCGCCCCACCGGAAGCCCCGAACCCTCCCTTCCGCCACACGAGCCAGGCCGCTATCGCCATCATGAGATAGAGTGCGGACCATACCGGCGCGAAGATCCAGTTAGGTGGGTTCCATGTGGGTTTGCGCAGGTCCGCATACCAGCCGTCCAACGCCGGCGTGGTGAACCATGATCCCACTGCGCCTGCCCCAAAGCAGACCAGGACAAAGGCTACGAGCATGAGCCAGTCTCCACGCGCCGCCCCGTGGTTCATCGGAGCGCTGCTTCTCTGCGTGGTGGGAGGACTCCCCTGGAAGGGCCAGCATCTCCCTCAGTGCACGCCCGATGGTTCGATGTCCAAAGATGTAACCGGATGCCAGCAGCCGCCGGGGTCTAGCGTGCACTCCGCCGATTACCTCCTCGGCAAGGTTTCCAAGCACCGCGCGGAGGACGAAACCGGGGATGGGTAGCAGCGCCGGGCGCTGGAGCGCACGGGCGAGGCTGCCGCGAACTCGCGGTTCGTCACCGGGTTCGGCGTGACGACGTTGACGGGGCCGGTAATTTCGGAACGGGCGAGCAGGTACATCGGACCCGCTTCATCCCGCTCTGCCTTCCCCAGGCCGGCGAGCAGCCCGAGGGTCAGAGCCACCACCAGCGTTGGACTGGCTGTTATCACAACGCGGGAAGTGGCCGCCCTAGTTCGAGCAGGGTCTTGAGGCTCGACAGTACCTTGGGCCAGCCCGCCGTAATACGGCGAAGCATGTCGGAGTCAGGCTCAAGGTGACCGTGGGTCACAGTCAGACGGACGACCTCACCGAGCGGCTCAACCTCGAACGTAACCCTCGTGCGCTTCTCCTCACGTGCTTCGTCGGCCGGAAACGCCCATGTCAAGACAAGGCGTCGAGGTGGGAACTGCCACGATAGGGAGCTGTCCGAGTGGAGAGAACAACAATTCATGACCCGGCCTTCGTTGAGGAAGAGAACTTCATCGAAGAGAGCTTCAGCCTCGCCGATCTGATGGATCGTCAGAATGACCGTTTGATCCTCCGTACGATACTCCGCGAGGATTGCACTCAGGATGCGATCTCTTGAGATCACGTCGATGCCGGCAGGCGGCTCGTCGAGCAACATCACTGGAGCCCGGTGCGCAAATCGACAGGGACCAATTCGTAACTTGACGCAAACGCCTAGTGGGCCATAGAATAGACTAGTCAGACCAGTCTCAAATTTGAAGAGGGTTGCCATGTCCCACACATACTCAGCGTACGAGGCCAAGGCCCGGTTCAGCGAACTCCTTCGTAGGGTGCGCCAGGGCCAGCGTATATACATCTCGTACCGGGGCCGCGAAGTGGCCGAACTCCGTCCGGTGGAGACTGCTCGTCTGAGCCTGTCTGATCGCCTCGCACCGTTGGAGGAAGAGGGCGTGCTGGGCCGGGCTCCCTCACCTTCCGGTCGTCTTCAGCCCGTCGTGAAGAAGGTGGGAGCGTTGGCCCGGTTTCTGGAGTCCCGTGAGTGAAACTCGCATACGTCGACACCTCTTGCCTGGTGGCCATTGCATTTGATGAGCCTGGCTCTCACCGGCTAGCGCGGCGGCTTGAAGGGTACGATCGCTTGCTGGCTTCCAATCTACTCGAGGCCGAGTTGCGTTCAGCATTCGTGCGCGAGAAAGTTGACCGCCCCGCGGAGCCTCTGCTGACTTGGATGACATGGGTGCATGCGAATCGCCCGCTGACGCCGGAGTACGAGCGGATCATTCGCGCCGGATATATCAAGGGCGCCGACATGTGGCATCTCGCGCACGCCATCTTCTTGGCGCCTGACGGAATGGGCCTGGATTTCATGACACTCGACCAACGCCAGCGTGAGGTCGCTTCGATGCTCGGGCTCGGCGTGCCATGACTGGTTCGTCTGGTACGCGTGGTAGACTACCGATACGGGATGCCTAAGAGCACAGCCGCGCGGCGCCGTTTCCGGCTGCCCGTGGCGGATATCCAATTTCTCATCATCACCGGGTTGTCCGGAGCGGGGAAGTCGAACGCCATGAAGGTGTTCGAGGACCTCGGCTTCTTCTGCGTCGACAACCTTCCGCCCGCGCTGGTCCCGAAATTCGCCGAACTCTGCTTGTCCTCCGACGGGCGGATCCGCCGCGCCGCGCTGGCCATCGACGCCCGCGGGGGCCAGTTCTTCGACGAGCTCTTCGCCTCCCTCAGTCAACTCGAGGAGATGGGGGTGGATTACCGCATCCTCTTCCTCGACGCCGCTGACGACGTACTGGTGCGGCGGTTCGAGGAGACCCGGCGCAAGCACCCGCTTGCCCAGGCGGGCGGAGTGCTCGACGGGATCCGCGCGGAGCGCCAGCGGCTCGAAGCGGTGAAGGAGCGCTCGGACAAGATCATCGACACAAGCACGCTCAGCGTCCACGATCTGCGGCAGGAGATCCTGGATTCGTTCGTCCGGGGGGCGAAGGAAGAGACGCTCAGTGTCGGCATCGTCTCCTTCGGCTACAAGTTCGGGATCCCGCTCGACGCGG
Source organism: bacterium (assembly GCA_036523465.1). Lineage (GTDB taxonomy): Bacteria > Sysuimicrobiota > Sysuimicrobiia > Sysuimicrobiales > Kaftiobacteriaceae > Kaftiobacterium. Next base: position 1,920 of record DATDEG010000352.1, on the reverse strand, counting down.
ATCTCATGCTCGATTGCCGGTTCCTGCCCAATCCGCACTACGTCGAAGCCCTGCGACCGCTCCCCGGGGATAGCCCGCAGGTCCGCAAGTTCGTCCTGGGCCAGCCCGCCACGCAGGAATTCATGCGGCGGGTGACCGACCTGCTCGACTATCTCCTGCCCCAGTATCTGGAAGAAGGGAAGTCCCACCTCACGCTGGCCATCGGCTGCACCGGCGGGAAGCACCGCTCCGTCGTCCTCGCCGACGAGCTGTCCTCGTATCTGGGGACGAAGGGCTACGCGGTCAGCGTCCGCCACCGCGACATCGGGAAGGAGTAACCCCGTGGGCGCGCAGCTCCGACGGTGGGCCCGCTGGCTGGCGCCGGGGATCGGCGTCAAGCGCTGGGGGATCCTGATGGTCGCCGGCGTGCTGCTCGTCAGCGCCGGGGTCGCCCTCATCGTGAACGTCCAACTCCTCGGCCTGGTCGAGTCGGTGCTCTTCCGGATCGCCGGCAGCCTGCTCATCCTCACGGGGGGCACGCTCTCCCCAACACTGTTTGGGGTACTCCTCATCCTCGCCGGCGCGGTGGTCGGCTTCGTGGGCCTGCGTGGCGCATTTCGATCCATCGCCGGCGCGCTGATCCCCCCCGGCAACACGCCGCTCATCGAGATCCTCCGCCAGCAGCGGCGCCGCAGCCGGGGACGCCGCGTCGTCGTGATGGGGGGCGGAACCGGGCTGTCCGCGCTGCTCCGCGGGCTCAAGGCCTATACCGAGAACATCACGGCCGTCGTCACGGTGTTCGACGACGGGGGGAGCTCAGGCCGCCTGCGCCGCGAGCTGGGCATCCTGCCGCCCGGGGACATCCGAGACTGTCTGGTCGCCCTGGCGGAATCTGAGCCGCTGATGACGGAGCTGTTCGAGTACCGGTTCCAGGGCGGCGCGCTCGACGGCCATGCCTTCGGCAACCTGTTCATCGCCAGCCTCGCCGGGGTGACCGGCGATCTGGAGAACGCCGTCAAGCAGACAAGCAAGGTCCTGAACATCAAAGGCCGCGTGCTCCCCTCGGCCGTGGAAGACGTCATCCTCGTGGCGGAGTTCACCGACGGGACCGTTATCGAAGGAGAGTCCCAGATCACGAAGGCGGGACGCCGGGTCAAGCGGGTGTCGCTCAAACCGGCCGACGTCGCGCCGGCCCCTGAGGTCTTGGACGCCATCGCCGATGCCGAGCTCATCGTCCTCGGCCCGGGGAGCCTCTACACCAGCGTTATCCCGAATCTGCTGGTGCGCGGTGTGGCCGACGCCATCCGCGCGAACCGCAGTGGCGCCAAACTGTACGTCTGCAACGTGATGACGCAGCCGGGCGAGACGGACGGCTACACAGCTAGCGATCACGTTCGCGCGCTGCAGCGACTGATCGCACCGGACATCGTCACCCACGCGCTGGTGAACACCCAGCCGCCGCGGCAGCGCGCGCTCCTGGCACGCTACGAAGCTGAGGGAGCGCACCCGGTGTCCGCCGATCTGGACGCCGTCCGGCAGCTCGGAGTCATCCCCATCTCCGCGGCGCTGATCAGCGAGGAGGACGTCGTGCGGCACGATCCGGAGGCGCTCGCGCGTGCCTTGGTGCGCATCCTCGTTGCAGGCGCCGAAGACCGGGCCGCCGCCGCCGCGGACGCACAGTAGGAGTCCCCAACAGCCCGCCGAATTGACGGGATTGTGCCTAAGGTAGTCCTCGACTGGCTGTACGTCGGCGTCTTCGCCGTCGTCGGCATCGTCCTCACCGTCATCCCGCTGGTGGTCGTCTGGCTCCTGGCCCCGCGGCTCTCTTTGCCGCAGAAACAGCTCACCTACGAGTCCGGGGTCATTCCCTTCGGCCAGGCTTGGGCGCAGTTCAACGTGCGCTACTATCTCTTCGCCCTGATCTTCGTCGTGTTCGACGTG
>DATDEG010000351.1:0-7066 GCA_036523465.1 bacterium | reverse complement strand
GGGGTTGAGGCGGCCGCACCCGTAGCACCAGGCGAGATCGTCGGCGTAGAAATCCTGCACTGCCTTGCTGGCCATGTCTCACCTCGAGAAGGGAGCACGTGCAGGTGGTGGGTGTTCTGTGAACGGTGGTTGTTACGAGGTCCCGGCGACGTTCCCCTGCCCGGCCTCGAGCGCATAGACCTGGCGGATAGTGCCGCCCGGTCGAACGACCTCACGTTCGAGCCGCATGCCGATCTTGCGTGCGACGGCGGCCGAGGCGGGGTTGCCGGGATCGATCAACGCAATGAGGCGCGTGATTCCAGCAGCGAACGCGGCGTCACGCATCGCCGCCGCGGCCTCAGTCGCATACCCTCGTCCCCAGACGTCCGGCACAAGGAGATAGACCAGTTCGATCTCCGGCCGCCCCTCGACATCCTTTTGCAGCAACCCGCACTCTCCGATGACCCTACCGGTCTTACGCTCTACGATCGGCCAGAGCGAATAACGCGGCGGCTCAGGCCGAGACAACTCTTCTTCATATACCCGCTGGAGGATGGCCGTGTCGCGCGGTCCCCCCATGTGCCGCGTCACGCCGGCATCCGTCCACAGCGCGATGCCCGCGGAGATATCTTCGCGGGTGAGTACGCGGATGAGGAGACGAGGTGTCTCGATGGGCAGCATGTGCGCGGACCACTGTAGCATGTTGTGTCAGTCCGAAGAAGCAGGGAGGCCGTCAGCTCGGCGGCCCCCCCTGGGGTGCTGTGCGGTGCACGGCCTCACAGAGCCGGCTGCGGCTTCTTGAGACGCTGGAGGTAGTGCTTGCGGAACTTCGCCACCTTCGGAGCAACCACCGTCTGGCAGTACGGCTGCGCGGGATTATGGCGGAAGTATTCCTGATGATAGTCCTCCGCCGGATAGAAGGCCTGGAGCGCCGTGACCTCGGTGACGATGGGCCGCTCCCACATCTTGGCCGTGCCCAGCGTGGCGATGGTCTCCTCGGCGATGCGCTTCTGCTCCGGCGAGTGGTAGAAGATCGCCGACCGGTACTGGGTCCCGATGTCGCCGCCCTGCCGGTTGAGCGTCGTCGGGTCATGGATCGTGAAGAAGACGTTCAGGAGATCGCGGTAAGAGATGACGCCGGGATCGAAGGTCACCTGCACGACCTCGGCGTGTCCCGTCTCGCCCGTGCAGACATGCTTGTACGTCGGATTCGGCACGTGCCCACCGGAGTATCCTGAGACGACGTCGGTCACGCCTTCCAGATCATCGAAGACGGCCTCGAGGCACCAGAAGCACCCACCGGCGAGCGTCGCGACTTCGGCTGCCATGTCTTCCTCCCTTCCCTGAGTCCATCCTCCAGTTTACCTCGCTCTGTGAACATCTCATAACGCCGCGCGCTCCCCCAGTCTTCCCAACGGCGTTCACACCCAGTTCACAATCCGGCCAGATGATGGCGCTGATGACAACATCGTGGAGGGAGAGATCGATGAGAGTACTCTGGATCGTCTTGCTGGTCATCGCCGCCGTCGCCGTTGTCGCCGGGATCGCCTCGAACGCTTATCAGGAGGGCATGATGCGCGGGCAGGCGGAATCGGCACAGCCTGCCCCGCCGCAAGCCGGACCGCCGCCCGGCGCATATCCGTATCCCTACTACTACGGTCCATACTGGCACCGGCCATTCGGCTTCGGGTTCTTCGGGTTCCTGTTCCCGCTGTTGTTCATCCTGCTGCTGTTCGCGCTCCTGCGCGGCGCGTTCTGGGGGGGCCGCGGGCCCTGGCACCATGGATACGGACCCTGGAAGTCCGGCGGTGTCCCTCCGGCCTTTGAGGAGTGGCACCGGCGGGCCCATGAATCCGGGCCGCAGGGGCAGAAGATGTAACGACATGGCGACGATCCTCGTCGTCGACGACGAGCCGAAGATCGCACAGCTGGCCCGGGACTACCTTGAGCACGCGGGCTTCACCGTCCTGACCGCGGCCGACGGCAGCACCGGGCTGGCCCGTGCGAGGGAGGACCGCCCCGACCTCATCGTCCTCGATCTGCGCCTGCCCGACCTCGATGGTCTCGATGTGACCCGCGCGCTTCGAAAGGATTCGTCCGTCCCGATCATCATGCTCACGGCCCGCGGGGAAGAGTCCGACAAGCTCGTCGGGTTGGAGTTGGGCGCCGATGACTACGTCGTGAAGCCCTTCAGCCCGAAGGAGCTGGTTGCGCGCGTCCGCGCGGTGCTGCGGCGGTGGGAGCACGCCGCGGTGGCGGACGCCGACATCCTGCGGGCGGGAGATCTCGTCCTCGACGTTCCGCGGATGCGGGTCACGGCCGGTGGTGCGCCGGTGGAGTTGAGCCCCACGGAGTTCCAACTGCTCACGGCGCTCGCCCGGCACCCGGGACGGGTGTTCACGCGAAGCCAGCTCCTCGATGCGCTCCACGGCGTGGCGTTCGAATCGTACGAGCGCGCCATCGACGCGCACGTGAAGAACCTCAGGCGCAAACTCGAGCTCGATCCGCGCCGGCCCCGCTACATCCTCACGGTGTACGGCGTCGGCTACCGGCTCGCCGACCTCTGATGTGCCCGTGGGGTGGGTGGAAGCACTCCGGATCGCGGCCGCCGTGGTGGCCGGCGGACGAACCGTGGCCACCCCAGGGGCCCCCGTGGGCATGGCGGCGGAGGGGCCATCGGTTCATCTGGCGGATAGGCATCGCCTTCCTCATGCTCTCTCTCCTCGCCATCCTCTTCCTCGGCTTCCTCGGATGGTTCGTGGCGGGACGGTTCGGCCCGGTGCCGGGAGACCCTCATCGAGGTCCGTTCGGGCCGCCGTTTGGGTTCCTGCTCGTCCTCCTCTTGATCGCCGGTCTGCTTGCCGCCGCGCGGTCGCTGCGCGGCCTCACGGTGCCCGTCGCCGGCGTGATGGAAGCCTCCGGCCGGCTCGCCCAGGGTGATTACACGACCCGGGTACGCGAGTGGGGGCCGCCGGAAGTGCGCTCGCTGGCGCGGGCGTTCAACGAGATGGCCGAACGGCTCCAGGCGCACGAGCAGCAGCGGCGCAACCTCCTCGCGGACGTTACCCATGAGCTGCGCACGCCCCTGGCCGTGATTCAGGGAAACCTTGAAGGCCTGCTGGATGGGGTGTATCCCCGTGATGACGCGCACCTGACGCCTATCCTTGAGGAGGCGCAGATCCTGGCGACGCTCATCGAAGACCTGCGTACGCTCGCCCTGGCAGAGACCGGGACGCTGGAGCTCCACCCCGAGCCTACGGACCTCGGCGCGCTGATCGAGGAGACGCTGGCGGCGCATCGCGGCCGCGCGGACGCCTCGGGCGTCATGCTCGACACCCAGATCGCCGCTGACCTTCCGGCACTGGACGTCGACCCCACGCGCATTCACCAGGTGTTGACCAACGTGCTCAGCAACGCGCTCCGCCATACCGGCCGCAGCGGACGGATCAGCGTCGTGGTCGGGCGGCAGCCGGCGGCGGGGGCGGAGGAGCGCATCACGGTGTCCGTGACGGACACGGGAACCGGCATCAGCGCGGAAGACCTGCCCCACGTCTTCGACCGATTCTACCGATCGCCGGATTCGCCGGGCTCGGGGCTCGGCCTGGCCATCGCCAAGAACCTCGTGATCCTACACGGCGGGGAGATCGGCGCGGAGAGCGCGCCCGGGGTGGGGACAACGGTGAAGATCACGCTGCCCGGGTCAAGAAGGGGGCGCCTCCTAGAGGACCCCGATCATCGGCCCGGTCGGTCCTCTGCACAACACGAGAGGTGAGCGGGACGGACCCCGCCCACCTCCGCGAATCACTCCAATCTCGCCTTGCGCCCCGCTGGCCGCCTAGTCGCCAAATCCGTCCAGTGGTGGGTCCTCCTGAGGACTGCTCCCTACTGTGAAGGCCGACCAGAACACGCGAGTGACAGGGGGTACGGGCGGCGTGGGGTGATCGTCGTCGATCCCAAACGCCTTCTCTGTATCGAACAGGCACACGAGGTCAATGACCCGGTCGCGATTCAGGGGCCAGGGGAAGCAGATGATCAGGCTGTCTTCGTTCCCAATTCGCCCCGCGCGTAGCGTGCGGGTATCGATATCCAGCGGACGGAAGGTGGGCGATGAATAGAAGAGCAGTTTGAACACTTCAACCTTCTTCGGGTTGAAGGGAGGATCCGGCTTGAGCTGGACCTGGCCAGGCGGAAGGGTAATCCTCGGACAAAAGTCACCTCCCTCGTTCTGCCCCACCGGAGTGTGCCATGGGGTTAAGGCGTAGCCGCCGCCGCTAGGTTTGAGTACGCTGATCCCCGTTTCCGCGGACTCACTGGTCACCAGAATATTCCCATTGAGAGGCTGCCCAGACATGGTAAACGAGGTCTTTGGGAACTGATAGACCCCCGTCGACTCCACGCCGCTGAAGATGGCCGTGAAGAAGGCGCCGCCCGAAGTCCCAAAGTTGCACACATTCACCGGGATCGGGTGGATGGCTTCAGCCATGGGGAGATTTGCCACCGGGCCGCCGCCGAAAACGGTACCGTCGGGCCTGACCGCGAAGATGTTCCCCGTCGTCTCCGACGCCACGAACACACATCCTCCGCACGCTCCGAAGTTCGGATGAGCGACGCCGGGACTCTCGATAGGTTGGTGGAGGTCGACTAGCTGGGTAGCGGCGCCCCCTGAGGTCACCTTGAAGACTTTGCCGTTGTTGCACGTCACGATCATATTGTAGCCGAACGCCCCCCACGGATCGAACGTGATCCCGGTGTGCGACTCGGTGCATTCACTGATAGTCGTGAAGTTTGCCACGCAGCCGCTCCCGCTTCCGCACCCATCCGGAGGAATCCTGAGAATCTTGTGCCCCCACGTCACAAACACGTGATCACGGTAGGGCGCGAATCCGCCGAAACCCGGGGACACGTCGACATACCGCTCCACCTGGCAACCGGCTTCACCGTCGGGCTTGTTTAGGAGGGCAAAGGGATGCTCCGGGTGCCCCGCTTCGGTGGGATCGAAGTAGATGACTTGCGCCGTCGCGGGGTCTTCCGACGGGCAATTGTATGGCCGCGTAACGAACATCCGGTACTCCGCGCCGGATGTGAGCATCCTGACGCGGTTGGCCACCCCGATGGGTTCGTTGACCGCTGCAAAGAGCAAGTTGTCGAATGCATACGTGGGGCCGACAATACCCACGACAAGTACGATCAGGAGCAAAGCCGATCGACTGAGACGACGCAGAGCCCGGCGTGACCTTCTCGCATCATTCATGCCCGTATCCCCCCTGCAGGCAATGGGATGATCATGAAACCACGCCCATTTGCATGGCGCTTTGATGGAAGTTGCCGGGAAGATGATTGTTCCCGACCGGCCTGTGCTGTCCAGCAGTGTTCTTCAGAATCCGGAGCAATCCTCTCCAGATTGCCCCAAATACTCCGTCCGCGTGATCCTAAATACCTCGAACGGCTTCGGCCACGGCTTCCTCCGGCGTCAGCGCCCGGCCGTCCGCCCAGGCCGCGGAAAAGGTGTCTTCCTCCAGCAGAGAGCACAGCACGGTAACCGCCCTCTCGCGATCCGCGCGATCCATCGGCGAAAGCACGCCCCCCACACCGTCGCGCAGCTCATCCGCCGCGCCCAGCAGACGCGCGCCCAGTTCCGGCTTCCCCTGCGCTGCGGCAACGAGCGCCAGGCCGACCAGCGCGACGGCCAGCCAGACCTTGTCCCCCTGCCTGCCGAAAATCGTCGCGCTCTGTCGAAACAGGGCGGCCGCCCGCTCCTCCTCTCCTTTGGCATGGGCGACCATGGCCAGGAAGCACACCGATCCAGCGATCAAGGGCTGGGAATCCAGCTCCTCAGCCAGACTGAGGCTGCGCGTCAATAGCTCGGTCGCCCGCCCCAACTCCGCCTGGCGCAAGGCGATGAATCCGAGATTCCCCAGCGCCGCCGCGACGCTCAGTTTGTCGCCCAGGTCTCGGAAGATCCCCAGCGCTTCCTCGAGCGGTTGCTTGGCCTGAACGTAATCCTCCTGCTCGATCGCGATTGCCGCGAGGCTTTGGAGGGAGGTGGCCGTTTCCAATCGATCGCCCAGTTCCCTGCGCAGCGCCAGGCTCTCTTCGTGAAGGGTCGTCGCCAGCACGTAATCACCTTGATACCGGACCACCGCGCCTAGAGAGCCCAGGGCCTGCGCCAGGCCCCAGCGATCGCCAAGGTCGCGCCACAGCGCCACGCTTTCCTCGAGTACGACCTTCGCTCGATCGTAGTCGTGCTGGCGCCGTGCGGTGAGACCGATGGTGTTGAGCGTTTGCGCGACGGCCAGGGTATCGCCTGACTGGCGGCTGTGGGTGAGCGCGGCTTCGAGGATCTCCCGCGCCTGACCATAGGTACCACGGATCCGCGCAACGGTCCCGACCACCATGAGCGAGAGTCCTATCCCAAGACTGTCTTCCGCTGCGGCGAACAGCGCGTGGCTCTCCTCACACAAGGATTTCGCCGTTCCGTAGTTGCCCAGGCGGAGCTCCAAGGCGCCGAGCGCGTACACGGCCTTGGCGTGCGTCAAGGCGGATCGATCGGGATCAGCCTTGACGAAACCAGCCAGCCAGTCACGGCCCTCAGTCAGATGCCCGTGCAGCAGCCAGAAGTGATGAAGGGCACCCGCCATGCGCACTCCGGTCCCGTGATTCTCATTCCTGCTCCACTCCAGGGCGGCCCGCAGGTTGTCGTGCTCTGTCTCCAGGCGGTCCAGCCATGCCAGTTGCGCGGGCCTCCGCAGTTCCGGCTCGGCATCCTCGACGAGTCGGAGAAACCAGTGCAGGTGCTTTCCGTGGGCGGCCGCCGCCTCGGCGGACTCTTGGAGCCTGTCGCGGCCGTACTCGCGGATGGTCTCCAGGACACGGTAGCGGATGTCGCTCCCGCTCTCCTCGGCGATGACCAGCGACTTGTCTACGAGCGTCGCCAGCAGATCGAGAACATCCCCCGAATCCACGCTCTCACCGGCGCAGACCTCTTCCGCCGCTTCCAGGGAGAACCCACCGGCAAAGACGCCCAGCCGGCGGAAGAGCAGGCGTTGATCCCCGCCCAGGAGGTCGTAGCTCCAGTCGATCGTCGCCC
>DATDEG010000350.1:0-9097 GCA_036523465.1 bacterium | reverse complement strand
GACGCCCATCACCGCTACGACGACCAGCCCGGCGAAGACGAGGGGCACCTCGAAGCGCGAACTCGCCGAGAGCATCAGATAGCCGATCCCCCGGTTGGCCGCGACAGTCTCGGAGATCACGGCACCGACGAACGCGAGCGTTGCCGCCACTTTCAGCGAGGCGAAGAAATAGGGCAGGGAACGCGGTATGCCGATCTTCAGAAAGATCTCAGCCTTCGTCGCGCCGAGGGAACGCAGCACGTCCTGCAATTCCGGCTCCAGCGTCGCCAGCCCCGTCGCCACGTTCACGACGATGGGAAAGAACGAGATCAGAAATGCCGTGATGACGGCGGGGACAGTGCCGATGCCAAACCAGATGACCAGCACCGGGACGATGGCCGCCTTGGGGATGCTGTTGAAGCCTACTAGCAGCGGGTAGAGGGCGCGGTAGACGAGCGTGGAGTATCCGATCGCCAGCCCGAGCCCGAGCCCCCCGGCGACCGCGAGGCCAAAGCCCGCCAGGGTCGTGTATAGGGTCTGCGATGCATTGAACCAAATCGCCCCCCGCCAGAGGACCAGGGCCTTCCAGATGGCGGTTGGAGCGGGGAGGATGAAGGCGGGAATCTCGAAGATCCTGACGGCCACCTCCCACACCGCGAATATGCCGAGGATGACGAGCGCCGGAGGCAGGAGCGCTGCAGCGCGCACGCGCAGCGTCACGGCCGGCAGATCTCGCGGAGGTGCGCCCACGCCGTCATCCGGTCCGTCCATTTCCGATGCGGCGGCGGATCTCGTGGTAGATCTCGGTAAACCCCGGTGTAAACGTGTCCTCCAGGGTCCGCGGGCGGCCGAGCGAAACCCCGGTGCGGTGGATGATCCGGCCCGGGCGTGGACTCATCACGTACACGGTATCGGCCAGGAAGATCGCTTCGCGCAGATCGTGCGTGACGAGGATCACGGTGAAGCGCCGTTGTAGCCAGAGCCCTTGCAAGACCTGCCAGAGCTCCTCACGGGTGAAGGCATCCAGCGCACCGAAGGGCTCATCCAACAGCAGGAGCTCGGGCTGGTGGATGAGCGCCCGGCAGAGATTCACCCGCTGCTGCTGGCCTCCTGAGATCTGCCAGGGATAGCGGGCTCCAAATCCCTGCATCCCCACCGAGGCGAGCAGCTCCTCCGCCGCGGCCGCGTATCGCTCCCGGTGCGCCCTGAACTGTCGCTTGTGCGGCTCCACGATCTCGAGCGGGAGGAGGACGTTCTCCAGCGTCCGCCGCCACGGCAGGAGGATAGGGTTCTGGAACGCCATCCCGACGATCTTCTGTGGGCCCGTCACCGGGCGGCCGTCCACGACGACCGGGGTGCCGCGCGGATGGAGGAGTCCCGCCAGGAGCTTGAGGATCGTTGTCTTGCCGCAGCCGCTCGGCCCCGTCACGGCGACGAATTCGCCGCGCTGCAGCTCGAGACTCACATCCTCGACCGCGACGACTTCATCTCCATCATGGGGGTACGTGACCCGGGCCCGCTCGAGGACGACGAACGGCGTGTCGGTCACGGATCAGCGGAGCGCCGGCAGCACGCGGTCCTTCTTCGGAGGGAGATACCGGTCGGTGAACACCTCATACCACTTCGGTTTGCTGGGGAGGTTGAACGCCTCGCCGAGGGCGTCGATGGCCCGCGCCATGCGCTCCCCCCGGACGCCTCCGAACCCGTCTTTGGCCACTTCGGCTGTCAGGATATTGCTGCGCAAGGCCAGCAGCAGCCGGTCTTTCTCCACCGCATCATTCAGCAGCGGGTCTCGTTTCTTGATCGCCGCGATCGCGGCGTCCGGATCTGTGATCGAATCCTTCAACCCCCGGATGAGCGCGCGGGCGAACCCCCTGGCCGCCTCCGGATTCTTCTGCAGCAACCCCGGCGGAGCCATGATCGCGTTGCCGTACAACGGCAGCCCGAAGTCGCTATAGAGGAACGCGACGATGTCGTTCGCATTCACGCCGGCCGCGCGGAGATTGAGGAAGGCCGTGAAATAGAAGCCGGTGATCGCGTTGACCGTTCCGCGGATCAACGACGGCTCGCGCAACGGCACGTCCATCGAGACCCACTCCACCGAGTCCGGATGGATGCCGACCGCCTTCGCGAACACCGGGAAGAGCCGGCGCGGGGCGTCGCCGACGGGAGCCCCGAGCTTCTTCCCTTGGAGATCGCTCGGCCGCGTGATCCCCTCCCGGCGCAGTGTGATGATTGAGAAGGGTGGGGAGTTCAGGAACATGACAAAGGCAATGAGGCTCTTGTCCGGGTTGCGGACGTTGAACTCCACCATGGAGTTCGTGTCCGCGTACCCGAGATCGTACGCGCCGCTCGCGATCTTCGTCACGGCGTCGGCGGAGCCGAACCCGCGGTCGATGGTGAGGTTGATCCCCTCCGCGGCGAAGTAGCCGCGTTCGAGGGCGATGATGAACGGAGCCTGCGGGCCCTGGACCGCAAAGTCGAGCGTGAACTTCCAGTTCACGCGGGGCCGCCCCGGCTGCGCCATACCGGTACCGGCCGCGAGCATGATCAGGAGCAGCGCCGCGGTAACGGGAGCGAGTCTCCTCGTCGCGAGTCTCCTCATGACGGTGTCCCTCCCCTGGGTGCCGGACGCGGGGTGTCCAATTGGAAAGGGGGATTCCGCCTGCTGATTGCCCACCCCTGCCCGGCCGCCCTATCTCTCACGAAAGGGGATTCCGCGGGTCCAGGAAAACAGTTCCCCTTGATGCCCGAACTGCCCGATCTCCGGCGCGTCGCGCTCTACCTCCAGGACAAGCACCCGATCCGTGACGGTATCCGGTACTGTCAGTACGCCGAAGACCGCGGATTCGAGGCCGTGTGGCAGGCTGAATCGCGCCTCGTCCGTGAGGCCACGGTTCCCATGGCGGCCTACGCCGCGCACACGCAGCGGCTGCGTGTCGGGTCGGGGGTCGTCAACACCTGGACCCGCAACGTCGGACTACTTGCCGCCACGTTTGTGACCCTCGACGACCTCGCCCCCGACCGCATCCTCCTGGGGCTGGGGGCGTGGTGGGATCCGCTCGCCAGCAAGGTGGGGATCAATCGCAGGAGCCCGCTCGTCTGCATGCGGGAGACGGTCGAGGCGTGCCGTGCGCTGTTCACGCTGGACGAGGTGAGCTTCAGTGGAGAGTTCGTGCACCTCGACGGCGTCCGCATCGACGTCGTCCATGGAGACACGTCCCCGCGGCACATCCCCATCTACGTGGGCGCGACGGGGCCGAAGATGCTGGAACTGGCCGGCGAGATCGCGGACGGCGTCCTGCTGAACTACATGGTCTCGCCGAAGTACAATGATGACGCGATGACGCGCATCGCCGCAGGGGCGGCTCGGACCGGGCGCCGCGTGGAGGAGATCGACCGCCCGCAGCTGGTTGTCTGCTCGGTCGACCATGACCGCGCGAAGGCGCTCGATGCCTCACGCCTCCTGCTCACCCAGTATCTCGGACAGCAGCCCCACATCATGAAGGCTTCCGGTGTGGATCAAGGACTCATCGATGAGATCAACAAGATCGTGGACTGGCCGGCGACGCATGATGAGATCGTTCGGGCCTCCCGGCTCGTGCCCGACGACGTCGTCCAGCTCGTCAGCGCCTCCGGCACTCCGGAGGAATGCCGGGCGAAGGTCGCCGAGTACGTGCGTCACGGCGCGACCTGCCCGGTCCTCTATCCGCTCGGCGACGACGTCGAGTTGATGATCGACACGTTCGCGGCGGCGCCCCAGCGGGGAGCGGTGTCATGACGTCGTCTCACGGGCCGGCTGCATGAGGCCGCGGCCGATGAGCGGGCTGCCGAACGGCAGAGGCCAGATCTCTCTCACAGTCAATGGGGCCCCGGTGACGGTCGAGGCGCACCCGGACGAGACGTTGCTCGACGTTCTCCGCGAACATCTCGGCCTTACCTCTCCGAAAGACGGGTGCCAGCCGGAAGGGTATTGCGGTTGCTGTACGGTGCTCGTCGACGGCCGTGCACGCGTGGCCTGCTCGCAGCCGGCGTCGGCGTTTGCGGGAACGTCGGTCGTCACCCTCGACGGGCTGCCCGAGCGCGAGCGTGAGGCGTTCGCGCTCGCCTTCAGCGCCACGGGCGCCTCGCAGTGCGGGTTCTGCTCGCCGGGGATCGTCGTCAAGGCGGCCACACTCCTCCGTAAGACCGCTCGTCCCTCGCGCGAGCAGATTGCGAAGATGCTCGGCGCACATCTGTGCCGGTGCACGGGTTACGTGAAGATCCTCGAGGCGATCGACCTGGCGGGGCGGTTCCTCAGCGGCGAGGCTGAGCCTCGCCTGGAGTGGACCGGCCGCGTCGGCGCGCGCGCCCCGCGCTACGAAGGCGCTGAGCTGGCGCTGGGGATGAAGCCGTTCATCAACGATATGTCCGTTCCGGGGATGCTGCACGGCGCACTTCGGTTCTCGGAACATCCTCGTGCGGCCGTGAAGAAGATCGACATCTCGAAGGCGACGGCGATGCCGGGGGTGGTCAAGGTTGTGCTCGCCGGAGATGTCCCCGGCGAGCGTTCCGTCGGCTGCATCCACAACGATTGGCCGGCGCTTATCGCGGAGGGCGAGACGACGCGCTACGTCGGCGACGTGCTGGCCGCCGTGGCCGCGACCTCACGGCGGATCGCCCGCGCGGCCGCCGCGGCCATCGAGGTGGAATACGAAGTTCTCGTGCCGGTGACCGATCCCGAAGCCGCGCTGCGTCAGGATGCGCCCGCCATCCACGACAAGGGAAACCTGTTGAAGAAGTGGCAGATCAAGCGCGGCGACGCCGATGCCGCCCTGGCGCGCTCGGCCCACGTCGTCACGGAGACCTTCCAGACGCAGTTCATCGAGCACGCGTTCCTCGAGCCCGAGTCTGCGCTGGCCTACGACACCGGCGAGGGGATGCGGGTGTACTCCGGCGGTCAGGGGATCTGGGACGACCGGCGGCAGATCGCCCGACTGCTGGGCGAGCCGGAGCGGCGCGTCCGTGTCACCCTGGTCAGCAACGGCGGCGCGTTTGGCGCGAAGGAGGATCTCGGCATCAACGGCCACGCGGCGATCCTGGCCCGCGCGGCCGTGGCGCCGGTGAAGCTCACGCTCTCACGCGAAGAGTCCATCCGCATGCATGTGAAGCGCCACCCGCTGCGGATGACCTACATGGTGGGCTGCGACGAGCGCGGCCGGCTGACGGCTGTGAAGGCGCGCATCGTCGGCGATACCGGCGCGTATGCCTCAGTCGGCGATAAGGTGTTGCAGCGGGCCTGCGGCCACTCCTGCAGCGCCTACGACGTCCCGGTCGTCGACGTCGAATCGTATGCGGTCTACACGAACAACCCCCCCGCCGGCGCGATGCGCGGCTTCGGCAGCAATCAGGCCAACTTCGCGATGGAAGGATGCCTCGACCGGCTGGCCGAGCTCGCCGGCATCGATGGGTGGGAGATCCGCTGGCTCAACGCGCTCGATGCCGGCGGGACGTTTGCGACCGGCCACGTGCTGGGCCCCGGCGTCGGGTTGAAGAAGACACTGCTTGCGGTGAAGGACATCTACAGATCGGCGAAGTACGCGGGGATCGCCTGCGCGGTGAAGAACGTCGGCGTCGGGAACGGGCTCCCCGAGTATGGGTTCGCCTCGGTGCAGGTCCAGGAGGATGGCACGATCCTCGTGCGCCATTCCTGGACGGAGATGGGCCAGGGGGTCCACACCGTTCTCCAGCAGGTCGCCTGCGAAGAGCTCGGATCGCACGGCGTGGACCTGCGGCGTGTCCGTGTGCGCGTTGACACCGAGCGCGAATTCGGCACCGGGCAGACGACGGCGTCCCGGGGCACCTTCCTCGGCGGGCTCGCCGTCCGCCGGGCCTGCGAGCAACTCAAGACGAGCCTCGACGGGGGGACGCTCGAGGATCTCGTCGGCCAGGAGTTCGTCGGCGAAGTCTCCTTCACGCTCACCCAGCCCATGGACGATCCCAACCTGATCCGCTCGCATATCTGTTACGGCTGGGCGACGCAGGTCGTCATCCTATCCGACGACGGCTCGATCGAACGGGTTGTCGCCGCACACGATGTCGGTCGGGTGATCAACCGTAACCTGCTGGAGGGCCAGATCGAAGGCGCCGTGCACATGGGGCTCGGGCACTCCCTGACCGAGGAGTTCGTCGTCGAGGGCGGATACATCGCGACGCCGACGCTGAAGTCGCAGGGGATCATTCCGGCCGTGGGCATGCCACCGGTCACCTGCATCTTCATCGAAGAGCCGCAGCCCGAGGGACCATACGGGGCCAAAGGGGTGGGGGAGATCGGGCTCGTCCCCACCGCGTCGGCTGTCGCGGGCGCGGCGCACGCGTACGACAGGATTTGGCGCAATCGATTGCCGATGAAGGAGATCGCGGCCGCGAAGGCGGCGCATCCGAAGGCCGTTGGAGCGCGCGCGTCGCTGCGCGCGAAGCCGCCTCGGCCCGATGCTGTCTCCCCTCCAATATGAACCGGCTCCTCGCCGTTCACCTGTGAGCGGGCCCGCCGCGCGCCGGCCGTGAACTGGCTGCTCGAGGGCGGACTGATCGCCGATCCCCTGCGCGACATCGTGGGGGAGGCAGCCCTCGCCGTTGTCGATGGGCGCATCGTTCATGCTGCCCCTGACGATGCGGAGCGGGTCGACGTTTCGGGCTGCGTCCTCATGCCCGGCCACGTCTGCGGGCACCATCACCTCTACTCGGCCCTGGCGCGGGGGATGCCTGGGCCTGCCGAACCGCCGCGCACCTTCCCCGAGATCCTCGAACGGATCTGGTGGCGGCTCGACCGCGCGCTCGACCCCGAGACCATCCATCTCTCGGCCCTCCTGGGATCGGTTGAGGCGGCACGGGCCGGGACGACGACGGTCATCGACCATCACGCCTCGCCGGAGGCGATCGACGGCTCCCTCGATCTCGTGGCGCTGGGCCTCGACGAAGCCGGCCTGCGGGGCGTCGTGTGCTATGAGGTCACCGACCGGCACGGTCTCGCGCGCGGTCGGGACGGCATCGCCGAGAACGTCCGCTTCCTCGGCGAGAACAGCCGCCCGCGGATCCGGGGGATGATGGGGGCCCACGCCTCGTTTACGATCGGTCAGGAGACGATGGAAGCGCTGGTTGCCGAGGCCGGGCGCATGCGGGCGGGCGTGCACATCCACCTCGCCGAGGACGAGATCGACGAGCGGGACGCGCTCGCGCGCTACGGCACGCGCACCGTCCACCGTCTCGTCCGGGCCGGCGCTTTGGCCGGCGGGACGCTGGTCGCTCACGGCGTGCATCTCGATGAGTCCGAGCGGCAGGCCCTCCGCGAGTCGGGGGCCTGGCTCGCTCACAACCCCCGCTCCAACATGAACAACGGCGTCGGCTACGCTCCGGTGAGCCGGATGGGAGAGCGCGTCGCCCTGGGGACCGACGGCATCGACGGCGACCTCTTCACGGAAGCGCGCATCTGTTACCTGAAAGCGCGTGAGGCGTCGCCGGAAACCGGGCCGTCGTTCGCCGTTGCGCGCGCGGCCGCGGGCGCCCGGCTTGCGGGCGGCCTCCTCGGTGAACCGCTGCTCGGGACGCTGGCAGACGGGGCCCCGGCGGATCTGATCGTGCTCGAGTACCACCCCCCGACGCCGCTCGACGCCGCG
The DNA here is from genome assembly GCA_036523465.1 of bacterium. Taxonomy (GTDB): domain Bacteria; phylum Sysuimicrobiota; class Sysuimicrobiia; order Sysuimicrobiales; family Kaftiobacteriaceae; genus Kaftiobacterium. Next base: position 1,463 of record DATDEG010000350.1, on the reverse strand, counting down.
AATCTCGCCGGGCATCTCATCTTCGGGATGCAGGCCGCCCACGTGCGCGACGTCATGGTCGCCGGCCGCTGGATTGTGAGGAACAGACATCACGAGTTGGTCGATGAAGGGGATCTGACGGCGCGCTGCCGCGAGGCGGCGCCGCAACTCTGGAGCCGGATGGAGGCATTCTGATGCGTGAACGAGCAGGTCGTACGGTGCCGGCGCGGGCGACACTGGCCGGCAAGGACTTCATCTCGACGGCGGACTGGTCAAAAGACGAGCTCGGCCTGGCCCTGGACGTGGCCGCGGAGCTCAAAGAGGCATTCAAGCAGGACCGGCCGCACCGGCTGTTGCCCGACCGGACGCTGTTCATGATCTTCCTGGACCTCAGCACACGGACGCGGAACGCGTTCGAAGCCGGGATGACGCAACTGGGAGGGCACGCCCACTTCATCGACGCGAACACCTCGCAGATCGCCCACGGCGAGACGCCGCACGACATGGGCATCATCCTCTCCAGCTACGGCCACGGCATCGCCATCCGCCACGACAAGGTCCCCGGGGAGGGAAACCGCTACATGCGGGCCGTCGCGGAGCACGCCTCCGTGCCGGTGATCAACCTGCAGTGCGACGAGGATCACCCGACCCAGCAGATGGCGGATCTCCTGACGATCGAGGAGGTCTTCGGCACCAGGAACCTCAAGGGGATGCGGATCTGCGTGTCGTGGGCCTACGCGCCGTCGTATGCGAAGCCGATGAGCGTGCCGCAAGGACTGGCCCTGCTCCTGCCGCGGTTCGGCGCGGACCTCGTTATCGCCCGGCCGCCCGAGTACCGGCTGATGCCGCACATCATGGAGCGCGCCGTCCGGCTGGCGGCCGAAGGCGGCGGCCGGATCACCGAGATCGAGGACATGGACGAAGGCTTCCGCGGCGCTCAGGTCGTGTACCCGAAGAGTTGGGGCGCGGAACACCTCTTCGGCAACGACCGCGAGGCGCTTGCCCTCAACGCGAAATACCAGTCCTGGATCTGCGACGCCCGGCGGATGGACCTCGCCGCCGAGGACGCGATCTATATGCACTGCCTGCCGGCGGACCGGGGCCATGAAGTGACCGATGACGTCATCGACGGCCCGCAGTCTGTCGTCTTTCAGGAGGCGGAGAACCGCCTGCACACCGCCAAGGCGCTGACGGCATTGACGATGGGTGGGTATGCGGCGCATCCCGGGCGGAACGATCAGGCGGCGGTGAAGCGGATGCCTCTGAAGCGAGCGGCCAGCGGTCGACGCCGCCCCACGTCGCGCCGCTGACTTTCCGTTCGCCTAGAGCGGCGTGGTTTCCGTGAACCGGCTGCGGAGGTCCGGGTCTGGGATCGACGCGGCGATCTCTTCGGTGACGGAGGCGGTCTCGGTCGACCCGGCTGCGGCCAGCAGCGAGCGGAGCAGAGGGCGCTCGCCGGCTGTGCGGGCCATCCTGATCCCGTC
>DATDEG010000349.1:0-10528 GCA_036523465.1 bacterium | reverse complement strand
CCGTCGTCTGCCGACGATCCATGCTGTTGTCCTGTACCTCGATCCTGAGACGGGGGTACCCGCCGCGGTACTGGAAGGCGGATACATCACCGGCCTGCGCACCGGCGCAGCCGGCGGGCTGGCCGCTGATCTCCTTGCGGCGAAGGACGCGCGCGTCGCCGCGGTGATCGGAGCCGGAGTCCAAGGATGGTATCAGCTCAGCGCGTTGTGCGTCGTCCGTCCGATCGAGCGGGCGTGGATCGTCGACGTGGAGCGCGATGCTGCTGAGCGTTTGGCAAACCGGGCACGAACCGAGCTGCGGGTGCAGGCGCAGGTTGCCGACACCGTGGATTCGGCCGTGAAAGGGGCCGACGTGATCATCACGGCCACGACATCGCATCGGCCGGTCTTCGACGGCCGCCACCTGAGGCCCGGCACGCACATCACGGCGATCGGAGCATTCACACCGGCGATGCGTGAGCTCGATGACACAGCGCTGCGCAGCTGCGACCGTATCTTCGTGGATTCCAGGGAGGCGGTCTGGGCCGAGGCGGGGGATTTCATCATCCCGCGCAACGCCGGCTGGTTCTCTGAGGATCGTGTGAGCGGTGAGATCGGCGAGCTGGCCGCGGGCCTGGTGCCCGGCCGCCTTTCTGACCGTGACATCACGTTGTTCAAGAGCGTCGGTGTGGCGGTTCTCGACCTCGCGGTCGCGGAGGCGGTAGTCGGGAAGGCGGTGAAGGCGCAGCTCGGGACGAAGGTCGATCTGGGTGCGGCATTCTAGTAGGGGACAGTTCGGTCTATGCAAAGCAACAAGGAACTGGGGCGCGCGACGAGCCCCGAAGGGAGCAGTGTATGAGTATCAGACGCATCACCCCAGGGCCAAGGTTCAGTGGGGCTGTTGTCCATGGTGACACTGTTTACGTGGCCGGCCAGACGGCCTCCGACCGATCGGCAGGCGTCCGCGGTCAGACGGAGCAGGTGTTGCAGAAGATCGACGGCCTCTTGGCGGGCGCCGGGACGGACAAGTCGAGGCTGCTCTCGGCCACCGTGTATCTGGCGGACATGCGCTACTTCGATGAGATGAACGCAGCCTGGGAGGCGTGGGTCGATAAGACGAATCTCCCAACCCGCGCGACCGTCGAGGCCCGGCTGGCCGTTCCTCAGATCCTGGTTGAGATCGTGGTCATCGCCGCGCTGTCCGGCTAGAGTTGGAAGAGGCGGCACCGGGCGTGCGGGGATTTCCACACTTGGGCGGAGAATCTCCCCGTCCGTGATGACCGGTCCAGGCCCTGATCCCCTCACACGTATTATCCGTTTCCTCGCGCTGACACTCGCTGGACTCGTCCTCCTCTGGGTTCTCTATCGCATCCGCTTCGTGATCTTGCTGATCGTCGCCAGCGCCTGGGTGGCCTACGCCATTGATCCGCTCGTGCAGCTGTTCAGCGGGCAACGGAGTCGATTCCGCCCGCTGGGCATCGTCCTGGCCTATCTCGTGGTCATCGGGGCCCTCATCATCGTCGGCGTCTTGGGGCTGGGTCCGGCCGTCGGAGACGCCCGCAACCTGGCAACGAACCTCCCCCACTACGCCCAGCGGCTGCAGGAGTGGTCCACCGGCGTCTCTGCGATATACCTGCGGTTTCCTTCCGCGACGCGCCCCTTGATCGACCAGGTCGCTAATGAGACCAGCGACCGGCTGCGCGATCTCGGCCGCAGTTTGGCCGGGCGGACTTTGGCGTTCATCCTTTCCTTATCGACGTTGCTGGGAGCCGCTGCGCTGGTGCTCGTGATCAGCATCCTGCTGCTATCCGACAAGGAGTACCTCAAGGACGCGACGTTCCGCCTCATCCCGACCGCCTATCACGCCGATGCCGGGGCGCTGTTGGAGCAGATCGACGCGGCGCTGTCGGCGTTCGTTCGGGGGCAGATCCTGGTCTGCGCAGCCGTGGGGATTGCTCTCTGGATCGGGTTGACGATGCTGCACGTACAGTATGCCGTGTTGCTGGCACTGTTCACGGGTGTCGCGCAGCTCGTGCCGGACGTCGGGGCGATCATCGGCCTGGTCGCCGGTGTCACGCTTGCCGCCTTTCAGGGTTTCTGGCCCGCGATCGAAACGGCTGTGCTGTTCTTGGTCGTGTATCAGCTCTCGGCCCGCGTGCTGGGACCCTGGGTGATGAGCCGTGCGGTCCACCTGCACACCCTGATCGTCATCCTGGTCACCGTCGCCGGTGCGATCCTCGGCGGGGTGGTGGGCGCCCTCCTCGCTGTTCCTCTCACCGCCGTGGCCAAGGTTGTGCTGGTGTTCGCCTATGAGCGGCTCGGTCCGCGGTTCGGGTTGCCGGGATCCGCGCAGTCCTGAGGGTCACTCTCTCCGCTCAGATGCCTCTCCCGCAGCATCGATGCTCACGATTCCCGAGGGCTGAGGCCTGTGGCGGACCGATCTCACCGTGGCGTACGCTCTTCCTGGCAGCATGCCTGATGTCATCGATCCTTCTTCCGGCTCCAATCCAGGCGGCCGGTCGATCCGGTCTGTACGATGGGACGAGCGGACAGGCTGTCTCGCTCGAACACGCGCTCCAGGCGGTCCGCCCCGGTCAGATCATCATCGTCGGCGAGGAGCATGACGTCGAACAGCACCACGTGAATCAGCTAGCCGTGCTCCAGGTGTTGAAGCGGCAGAGTCTCAAGGTTAGCGTCGGCTTCGAGTTTCTCTCCTACCCGGACCAGCCCTGGGTGGATCGCTACGTCGCGGGGACACTCCAGGAGGCGGAGTTCCTCCGCGCGGTGCAGTGGGGCGGCGACCCGTTTGACTGGTACCGGCCGCTCCTGCTCTTCCCGGCGGAGGCGGGCGGCTCGCCGCGCGCCATCAACGCCCCCGCATCGCTGGCCCGGGCGCTGTCGCAGCGGGGCGTGGGTGGACTGTCCGACACAGAGCGGGCATGGCTGCCCCCCGACTTCCGCCTCGGCAACGCGCGATACTTCGAGCGCTTCGTCGAGGCGGTAGGTCAGCACGGAGGGCTTTCCGAGAGCATGGTGCGCAACTTCTTTGCCGCCCAGAGTGCCTGGGACGATACGATGGCCTGGCAGGCGGTCGAGTACCTGCGCGGCCATCCGGATCAGGTTCTCGTCATCATCGTCGGGGACTTCCATGCGAGCTACGGCGGCGGGCTCCCGGACCGGCTCCGGGCCCGGGGAGCCGCGAACGTGCTCGTCATTTCGCAGGTGAACGGTTCCGGCCTTGACGATGCCGAGCTTCTGCAGTCGCTCCGGCCCGATCCGCGCTACGGTGTGCGCGCAGATTTCGTGTGGCTGACGTCCTCTCCCACCACCTCGTCCGCGCGTCCTGAATTGATGGTGGGGTCAGAGTGACCTCCTGCGGATGTGCCGGGCCACCCCAAAGACGCCGATCGCCAGTCCGGAGATGGAGGCGGCATAGGCGCCCAGGCTGAACAGCAGGCTGGGTGGGATCCGGCCGATCACCATGAGCAGCAGGACGAGCCAGCTCGCCACCAGCAAGAGCGCTGCAACCGCGGCGACTGTCAGGAATTGAGGATTATCGCGCATCGCCTGCCGCTCCGCTTGAGGCCGCGAGGGTCTCCGGGCGATCATCGTCGTACAGCCAGCAGAGCACGCGGTGCTCGGGCGAGGGCTCCAGGAACCGCGGCTCGCGGACCTCGCACAACCCCGCCATGAACTTGGGGCATCGGGGATGGAACCGGCATCCTGACGGCAGGTGAAGCAGGCTGGGCGGTTCTCCCGGAGGGACGGGACGGATGCGGGAGGCGTTGGTTGGATCGGGATCGGGGATCGCCGCGAGCAGAGCCTGCGTGTAGGGGTGCAGGGGGTTGCGCAGCAGCTCATCGACCGGGGCCTGCTCGACGAGCCGTCCGCCGTACATCACGAAGACCCGTTCGCAGAAGTACCGCACGGTGGAGAGGTCGTGGGTGATGTAGATCACGCTCAGCCCGTGCGCGACCTGGAGGCTGCGCAGGAGATGGAGGATCTCCACACGCACCGACGCGTCGAGCATCGAGACGGGCTCGTCGGCGACGATCAGCAGCGGCCGCAGGATCATCGCCCGTGCGACGACCAGGCGCTGCTGCTGCCCGCCGCTCAGCATGTGCGGGAAACGCGGCAGGAAGTCATCGACAGGCGTCAGTTTCACCTCTTCCAACGCCTGCTGGATCCGCCGTCGCCGCTGCTCCCGGCCCCGCACGCCGTTGATGAGGAGAGGCTCTTCCAGGATGCGTCGGACGGTCATGAACGGAGCGAGCGCTCCATAGGGGTCCTGCTGCACATAGCCGACCCGCTTTCGGTATTCCTCTAGCGAGCCGGCATCGGCGATCGGCCGGCCGTCGAAGATGATCTCACCGTTGGTGGGCAGGTGGAGGCCCAGGATCGTCTTGGCCAGAGTGCTCTTGCCGGATCCGCTCTCGCCGACGATCGCCACCGCCTCGCCCCGCCGGAGCTCGAAGTCCACGCCGTCCACCGCGCGGACGAACCCTACCCGGAGGAACCCCCAGCGCCGGAGCTCGAACCAGGTCCGGAGTCCCCGGATCGACAGGAGCGCAGTGCCGCGATCCATCGCGCTCACGCGTAGAGCCAGCACTTCACGCGGCGGCCCTCCCCGGTGGCGAAGAGTGGAGGCTCCTCACTGCATTTGTCGAACCGCGCGGGACACCGGTCGGCGAACCGGCAGCCGCGAGGCGGGTTGATCAAACTGGGCGGCCTCCCCGGGATGAACCCCAGTGGTTTGTGCTCCCCGAGCGCGGGGGCACTGGCCAGCAGGGCCCGAGAATACGGGTGTAGTGGATCGCGATAGAAATCGGCGGCGCTACTGAATTCCACGGCTTGGCCGGCGTACATCACCATGGCCTCATCGGCCAGCTCGCTGCCGGCAGCCAGATCGTGCGTGATCAAGATGAAGCTCGTGCCGAGCTCGCGCTTGATGGCCTTCAGGCCGTTCATGATGTTCGCCTGGGTCAGCACATCCAGCGCCGAGGTCGGCTCGTCGAGGATGATCACGTCTGGGGTAGTGATCAGGGCCATGGCCAGCGCCACCCGCTGCCGCATCCCGCCGCTGAGCTCGAAGGGATAGCGGTTGATGAAGTCCAGCGGCACCCCCACGAGCTGGAATGTGGCTTCCACCGATCGCCGCGCCTGATCAGGCGCGCTCGTTCGTCCGTGGACGAGGAGCGGTTCGGCCACCTGGTCCCCGACCTTGATCACCGGGTTGAGCGCGTTCATCGCGCCCTGCGGCACGAAGGCAAGCTGGACCCAGCGCACGTCGCGGCGGAACATCTCCTCGGAGAGGCCCATCACGTCCACGCCCTTCAACCGGATGCGTCCCGAGTAGGTATGGACGTTGCGGGGCAGCAGCCGCAGGAGCGCGCGGGCCAGCGAGCTCTTTCCGCATCCGCTCTCCCCGACGACGACAACGGTCCGTCCGCTTTGAACCGCGAGGCTGATGCCGTCAACCGCCTGCACCGGTCCCGCCGTGGTCCGGAAGTACAGGCGGAGATCCTCAACGGAGAGGACGTCGCGCGCATCCATCAGATCTCCCGCAGGCGGGGGTTGAAGAGACGGTCGAGGGCGAACCCCAGCATCGTGAATCCCAGTCCGCTGAGCATGAGCAGGACGGCCGGCTCCAGCACCCAGTAGTAGTAGCCTGAGAACAGCGCTCCCTGGCTCGAGGCATCCTCGATGACCTTCCCCCAGGTCGGGAGCACGGGGTCACCCAACCCCAAGACCGCCAGCGTGGCCTCCAGGAAGACGAACGAGGGGATGAAGGTCACGAACTGCGGGACCAGCACCGGCACCGCCCGCGGCAGCATGTAGGTGAACACCGCGCGCAGGTTGCTCACCCCGTACGCGCGCGCGGCCTCGATGTACGGCGCTTCCCGGACCTGCAGGAAGAGGGCGCGGTAACTCTTGATCCCCCCGCCGAAGATCCCGAGCAGGACGATCACCCCGAGGATCACCCAGATGCTACGCGAGTACAGCGTGCCGATCATGATGAGGATCGGCAGGCTCGGCAGGACAAGGTTGACCTCGGTGATGCGCTGGATCGCCCCATCCACCCAGCCTCCGTACCACGCGCCCAGCGCGGCGATGACGAGCGTGCTCACCGTGGAGCCGACCGCGGCGAGCAGGCCGAAGGCCACGGCGATCGGGGTCCCCCACAGCAGCGGAATCATCAGGTCGCGCCGCAGATGGTCGGTCCCCGCGAGTCCGTACACCTTCCCGTAGACGACCAGCCGGACGTCGAACGTCGACGCCTCCTCGAACAGCAGCGCCTTGACGGTGAGCGCGTGGCGCCCCGTGAGCACGCGCTGAGGATGTTCAGGATCGGTGAAGAGCACGGCCTCCGGGGCGCCGCCCAGGTTCTGGCGCAGGTCGGCGTCATCGGAGATCCTGTAAGTCTCCTCAGGCCTCACCGTGAACGTCCCCAACTGGATCTCCGATCCGTCAGGAGGCTGCCAGGACAAGGTCACCTGCGGCGGACGCTCGACCGTCGCGGTCTCAAAGAACACCGCCAGCTCGCCGGGCACGCTCTGGTACGGATAGTCGAAGGGAAGCCGCATCGTTATCTGCCGGATTCCGCCGCCCACGGCTTCGACACGCCGCGTCACGTCCCGGCTCCGGACGATGATGGTCTGCGGGAGGTCCGGTTGAAAGAGTCTGAACCACCGCGGCCGGGCGTTCCGTGGAGTATCGAGCCACAGCGCGCTGCCTCCCTGCCAGAGCCGGATCGCCTGTCCATACGGGATGGCGATCACGGCGTAGATCGACGTCAGCACCAGGACGGCGATGATGAGGAGGCCGCCGATCGCCGACGGATAGCGGCGGAGGTCGGCCAACACCTTGCTCACCGGCTTCCTTCCAGTCCGACTCTCACCCGCGGGTCGAGGATCGCGTACACGATGTCCAGCACGAAGACCGTGATCGCCAGAAGGTAGGCGTACAAGATGGTCGCGCCGACGATGACCGGCGTGTCGAACAGCCCGACCGCCTGAAACAGCGCCCGCCCCAGCCCCGGCCAGTTGAAGACGGTCTCCAGCACGATGGCTCCCTGCCACGCACCGATCAAGCTGAGGGCGAAGCCGGTGACGATAGTCGGAAGAGTGGGACGCAGGATGTAGCGGCGCTCGATGGCGCCAGAGGTCAACCCCTTCGCCTTCGCGATCTCCACGTAATCTTCTCCGGCGAAGATGAGGAAGAACGTCCGGCCGGAGTAGACGCTGAGGAAGATTGAGGAGACAAACAGGGCACCCGCCGGCAGCGCGATATGTCTCAGCACGCTGAGAGCATAGGCGACCGCGGCGTCCGGCGGCGGGGCGTCCACCATTCCGCCGAAGGGGAGGACGCGCAGCAGCGATGCGAAGAGCAGGATCATGAAGATCCCATAGAACCAGGCCGGCGCGGCTGAGGTCGGCGCGAGGGCCACGACGATCCGGTCCAGGAGGCTGCCGTACCGGCGGGAGAGCGACAGCGACCAGAACAGCGAGAGGAAGAAGAGCAGCAGCTCTGTGCTGACGAACAGCAGCAGCGTCGGCGGGAGACGGTCGAGGATGATGTTCCGCACGAGGCGGGATCCGGTATCGCTGGTCATCCGCTCCGCGAACCCCAAACGCAGGAGCAAGGCATCCCGCAGGTACACGACCGACCTGGTCAAGAACGGGCGGTTCAGGCCGAAACGCTCTTCCTCGATGCGGACGATCTCGTCCAGGCGCCGTTTCCGGACCTCCGGCGGCAGGCGGCGCATCCGGGGATCCAGGGACACCTGAAGGGTGACGTGCTCCCGGATCTCGGCACGTTTGATCTGATCTACGTACCCGCCCATGTTGGCGACGAGGATCGTCAGGTAGATGCCGATGACTACGGTGGCAAAGAGGGCGACCACCCTGGTGGCGGTATAGGTCACGACCCGGCCCAGGGTGGTCCACATCGCACTCGCCCGGCTACGGCAGCGTGGTGAAAGTGATGGCGCTGAAACTGGGTTTGTTCACGACCTTGGCGACCACGATGATCTCCAGGCGGTTCGAGCCGGGCACGAGCGTGCGTGTGACCTGCGGGGGGAGGACGATCTTCCAGACGCCGTCATCCGCCACGGCGTGCCCGGTAGCGGCCAGCCCGCCTTTGGCGTTGAACGTCAGGAACTTGACCTCGGCGATGTCACTAGGGGCATAGGGGCGGCCCTTGAAGGTGATGCGCACGTCGAAGCGCGCCTCGCCGCCGATCTTGACAGACGCGGGGCCGCGTCCGGTGACGGCGGGGATCCGGGGTTCGTCAAAGCCGATCCAGCGGGCCGCGGGGTCAGGGAAACGATCGAACCGGCGAAGCTCGACGATCTTCTCCACGGGAGCGACGTGCTGGAGCAGGAACGGCCCGAGGCCGATCCAGTAATGGCCGCGCGCTTGCCGCCAGCGGGCCAATGATGTCCAGCGCTCTCTCGCTTCCTCAGCGGTAATGTACCGGCTCAGCGTCGGGCGGTAGGGGATGTAGTTCTCAACACGGGCGGCCTCCATCTGCCGGTCGAGAAGGGCGAGCGTCGGTCCGGCGATGTAGTTCATCCGCTCCACTTTCCGCTTCGCGGCCTTGGCCGCGGTGAACGTCGCCGCCCCGGCCGCCTCCACGCGGATGCCGAGCACCAGCGTGTGCCAGGGACACGGCCCGGAGCCGCAACTGGGCCAGAGCGCGTCGGCGGCTCCGTGCGCGATCTCCTCCGCGTCGAGGAGCCACGAATCCGAGTACGACTCCACGATGAGCGGATTCACAGAGGCGATGCGGAGTCCTCGGAAGGTCTCCTGAAAGGACTCGAACGCGGGCACAACCGAGGGATCGAAGATGGCGCTGGCCGGCATGGCACGATCGAAGGCGACGATGAGCGAGAGCAGCATGTCGCCGAGGGAGAGCCGGCTGCCATCGTGCCATTGGGACTTCTCGAACAGGTCCTTGGGGAAGTAGGCGACGGCCTTGGTCTTCGCGGAGAGGCCCCGCGGGTACTTCTCTCCGACCGTGATGAACCGCTGCGCCTTGGCGTCCCAGGAGATGATGGCGTCCGGGGGAACGCGGATCGATGGCACGAAGGTGAGGGTCACCCAGTCCGCGCTCTTCGTGACGGGAAGCCCTTGCTGGACGAACACCTCGGCCCGTTGGAAGCGCTGCGGCATCCCCAGCCCTGTGAACGGATTGTAGAGCGTCGCGTGGTCCTGCGTGGCATTGTACAGCGTCGTGTCGAAGATCCAGTCCGATCCGCCGATCGGGTTCCATGGATCGGTGAGCATGCTCGGCACGGCGATCTTGACCGTCCCGCCGGGCCGGTCCGTTATCCGCAATGTGTACGGCCAGAGGAGTGAGCCCGAGACGCCGCCGGAGATATCGGAGACGAGCTGGACGTCTGCCCGCCTCGGCCAGGTGGAGATGCGCTCGTACAGCCAGATCCGGGCCGAATCCTGCATGGCGAGGCCCAGCGCCCGGCCGAACAGTTTCCGCCGTTCTTCCAGGGTTCGGAATCTACGCTGCGCCAGCGTCTTGGACGCGGTGTCGAACTCTTTCGACGGCTTGTAGGCCTGCCAGAGTGGATCACTCAACCCCCGCGCCGTGTAGAAGTAGTCGAAGGTATCTGCATCATCGCGGCTGGTCACGACGCTGGTCCAGCTGCCCGTGTAGAGGTGCCACCGGCCTGCGGCGGGATCCCCGCTGATCCACAGCGGGCCGAGCTCCGCGGCGCGGCCGTATCGCCGCTCGACGCGGAAGCCGATGCTCTCCAACAGCCCGGCGATGTAATCGCCAACTTGGCGGCGTTCGTCCTCCGTCCGGATCAAGAAGATCAGGGTCACCGGCTGACCGCGAAAGCGCCACTTCCCTCCGACCAGCGTCGCGCCCAGCTTGCCCATCTCCTCGGTGATGACCGATCGGGCCCGCTGCGGGTTGGGAGCGTAGCGGAGCTCCAATGTGCGCGCGACGTCGGCAAGGCGCGCGTAGTCAGGCACCACGGTGCCGATCGGCAGATAGCGTGGGCTTCCCGTCCCACCCATGATCTCCCGAGTGATGTACTCCCGGTCGACCAACCAGTTCATCGCCTCGCGGATCCGGGGCACCGCAAACGGGTTGAGCCGCGCGGCGGGGAAGCGGGGCCCGACAGGATTGAAGGTGATCTCAGCGTAGCTCCCATGCGACTCAACCGAAGTGAGCGCTTGGCTGCGACGGACGCGCCTCGCGACCTCAGGGTTGGCCGACCCGGAGAAATACGCCTGGATGTCGTTGGCCTCCAGCCGGCTGATCGCCGCCGCCTCGCTGGGCTCCTCCACGGCGATGACGGTGTCCACCCAGGCACCGAGCCGTGAATCTCCGACCGCGGCGGTGGGAAGCGAGATGATGAGTAGACCCATGACCAGTCGCGACAGGATCTTGACCGCCGTTTGGCCAGAGGCGACTCTCTGCGTCATGGCTCCCTCCGTGCGTGACAGCCTCCCCAGAATTATAGGCGTCGTCTCACATCACCGCCACTCGACCAGGCCGGAACCAAAGCACCCCCTCAGGCGCT
>DATDEG010000348.1:0-2471 GCA_036523465.1 bacterium | reverse complement strand
CTTGTTCACCGTCCGCGGATCGACGCGCTGGAGGAGATCGAGCAGCGAGGAGAACGGGCCGCCCTCCTTCCGCGCCAGCAGGATCGCTTCGACCGCCCCGAGCCCGACATTTTTCACGGCGGAGAGGCCGAACCGGATCGCCTCGGCGACCACCGTGAAGTTCTCGAACGACTCGTTCACGTCGGGAGGAAGCACGGTGATGCCCATGCGCTGGGCCTCGGCCACCGCCACGGCGACCTTCTCGGCGTTGCCGGCGTCGGAGCTCAGCACCGCGGCCATGTACTCCACGGGATAGTTGGCCTTCAGATAGCCGGTGTAGTACGCGATCAAGCCGTAGCAGGCGGCGTGGGCGCGATTGAATCCATACCGGGCAAACGGCTCGAACAGCTCGAAGATCTGCTCGGCGGCCGCGCCGGAGATCCCCTTGTCCACGCAGCCAGCGATGAACTTGGCGCGCTGCTGCTGGAGCTTGTCGCGGATCTTCTTCCCGATGGCGTAGCGGAGGACGTCGGCCTCCGCGGAGGAGAATCCGGCGACGGCCTGCGCCACGGCCATGACGTCCTCCTGGTAGACCATCACCCCGTAGGTCTCGCGCAGCACCGGCTCCATCGCCGGATGGACGACGGTGATCGGTTCCTGTCCGTGCTTGCGCCGGATGTAGCTGGGGATGTTGGCCATCGGGCCGGGGCGGAACAAGGCCACCATCGCCATGATGTCGGTGATGCCGGTCGGGCGTAGCTCCTTGAGGTACCGGGTCATCCCGGCGCCTTCCAGCTGGAAGATGCCGACGGTCTCTCCGGCAGAGAGCAGCGCGTAGGTCTTCGGATCGTCCAGCGGAAGCGCCCCCAGATCGATGGCCACGCCCCGCGTCCACTTGATGATCTTCATCGCCCGGTCAAGCGTCGTCAGGTTGATCAGGCCGAGGAAGTCCATCTTCAGGAGGCCGATCCGCTCCACCGCGGTCATGTCAAACTGGGTCATGACCACGTCGCCCTTCGTCGCCCGCTGGAGCGGCACGTCGTTGGTCAGCGGGTCGCGCGAGATGATGACCCCCGCGGCATGGGTGCTGGCATGGCGCGCCACTCCCTCGACTTTCCGGGCGAGATCGAGGAGCCGCATGATCTGGCCGTTCTCGTCCGCGGCGCGCTGTAGTTCGGGCTCGCTCCGCACCGCGTCGTCGAGTGGCGCGTTGAAGGGGATGAGCTTGGCGATGCGGTCCACGTCGCCGTAGGGCAGCCCCATGACCCGGCCGACGTCGCGGACGGCCTGGCGGGCGCCCATCGTCCCAAACGTGATGATCTGGGCGACGCGGTCGGCTCCATACTTGTCCATGACGTAGCGGATGACTTCGTCACGGCGGCTGTCCATGAAGTCGACATCGATATCAGGCATCGTCACGCGCTGGGGATTGAGGAAGCGCTCGAACGGCAGCCGGTAGGCGATCGGATCGACGTCTGTGACGTTGAGCGCGTAGAGTACGAGGCTGCCGGCGGCCGACCCCCGGACGGTAGTCAGGATGCCGCTGCGCTTGGCGAAGTTGACGAAGTCCTGAACGATGAGGAAGTACGCCGCGTACCCCATCCGTTCAATGATGGCCAGTTCGTATTCGAGTCGCCGGAGCGCCTCGGGCGCGACGGCTGGGTATTGACGGCCCAAACCCGCCTCGCAAAGCTTGCGCAGATACGACTCCGCCGTCTCCCCCGCAGGCACCGGGAAGTGCGGCAGCTTGATGGCGCCGAGGTCGAGTTCGAAGGAGGCGCGCTCGCCGATCTCCAGCGGCGAGGCCAGCGCTTCGGGAGTCTCGGCAAAGGCGCGGGCCATCTCGTCGCCCGACTTGAGGTAGAACTCCGGCGTCGCCCCCATGCGCGGCTTGTCGACCGCGTCGAGGTTGATGTTCATCTGGATGCACATCAGCGCATCCTGGGCATCGGCATCGTCGCGCTGCACGTAGTGCACGTCGTTCGTGGCGATGAGCGGGAGGCCCGTGGCGGAGGCAATCGTCCGCAGCCCCGCGATGTTCTTCCGTTCCTCCGGAGAGCCGTGATCCTGGATTTCCAGGTAGAAGTTCCCAGGGCCGAAGATTTCTCCGTAGCGGCCCGCAACCTCGCGGGCCGCTGACATCTCCTCGCGGAGGATGGCCTGCGAGACCTCGCCCTTCAAGCAGGCGGATAGCCCGACGAGCCCGGCGTGGTGCGCGGCCAGCAGGTCATGATCGATCCGCGGCTTGTAGTAGAAGCCGTCGAGGTGCGCCGCCGTGGTGAGGGCGATGAGGTTCCGGTAGCCATCGGCGTTGACGGCGAGCAGGACCAGATGAGCGGCATTCGCGTCGAGCTTGGGATCACGATCACGCATGCCCCGGGCGGCCACGTATGCCTCGACCCCGATGATTGGGGTCATCCCCGCGGCCTTCGCGGCGACCGTGAAGTCGACGACGCCGTACATCGCGCCGTGATCGGTGATCGCGATCGCCG
>DATDEG010000347.1:0-5533 GCA_036523465.1 bacterium | reverse complement strand
GTGGTAGCCGGTGCAGCGGCAGATGTTGCCCTCCAGCCACTCGCGGACCTCGCGCTCGTCGGGGCTCGGCCGCCGCGCGCAGAGATCGACCGCGCTCATCACCATGCCCGGGGTGCAGAAGCCGCACTGCAGCCCGTGGTGCTCGCGGAAGGCCTCCTGGAGAGGATGCAGCCGGTCCGGCGTGCCGAGCGATTCCACCGTCGCGATCTCGGCCCCGTCGGCCTGCACCGCGAAGAGCAGGCAGCTCCGCACCGCCTCGCCGTTCAGGAGGATCGTGCACGCGCCGCATACGCCATGTTCGCATCCCACGTGGGTACCGGTCAGTCCGAGGTCTTCGCGGAGGAAGTCCACCAGCGTCTTGCGGACCTCCACCGTAGCGGTGCGCTCCGCGCCGTTCACGCGCAGCGTGATCGTGGCCCGTGTCACCGGTCCGGCCTTCCGTCTCCGCCGGGACGTCGCGGTCCCGTGAGTCATGATCGTCGCCCGCGTCCGCCGCGTTTCCTGGCGGTTCCCGCCCGCTGGAGGGCCAGCCTCAGGACTCGTTCTACGAGCACGCCGGCGACCTCGCGCCGGTACTCTGCCGATGCGTGGATATCAGATTCCGGCTCGAGGCGCGCGTAGGCGATCCGCCCGGCTTCGATGAGCGCATCGTCGTCCGGGGTCCTCTCCACAAGCGCGTGCTCGAGCTCGACGATCCGGACCGGACCGGCCCCGACGCCCGTGAATGCCAGCCGGGCGCGGGTGATCCGTCCCTCGGTGACCCCGACGACCGCGGCGACGCCGACGAGCGCATAATCGCCGTGCCGGCGGGCGACCTCAACGAAGGCAGATCCCATATGCTCCTCCGCGGGGAGCCGCACTTCCACGAGGAGCTCATCCGGATCAAGCGCCGTCGTCAGGTATGAGAGGAAGAACTCGTCGGATCCGAGCGTACGCGTCCCCCGTCCGCTGCGGAGGACCACGCGGCCGCCGAGCACGGACAGCACAGCGGGAAGCTCGGCCGACGGGTCGGCATGCGCCAGCGTTCCGCCGATCGTCCCGCGGTTGCGGATCTGCGGATGGCCGACGTAGCCGAGCGCCTCGGCAAGGAGGGGGAGTCTGCGTTGGACGATCGGGGAGAGTTCCGCGGTCCGCTGCCGGGTCATCGCCCCGATGCGGACTTCGGGTCCGTCGCGGATATAGTCGAGTTGACGCACGCGGTTGAGATCGATGAGCACCGCCGGTCGCGCGAGACGCATGGCCAGCAGCGGAACAAGGCTCTGCCCACCGGCGAGCACCTTCCCCTCGGCGCCGTGCTCGCCGGTGACGGTCAGCGCCTCGGCCAGGCTCCTCGGCGCAGCATAGGCGAACGGAGCGGGTTTCATCGCGCGGCGGCCGCCCGGCGCCCATCCGCGGGCTGCCCCGCGGCCCGTAGCATCTCGCGCAGCCGGCTGGGATTCAGCGGCATCTCCCGGATGCGGAATCCAAAATCGGCCAGCGCATCGTCGAGGGCCTGCGCGAACACCGCAGGAACAGGAATCACCCCGGCTTCGCCGGCCCCCTTCACGCCGAGCGGATTCATCGGCGTCGGGGTCTCGAGGTGGGCGATCTCGACGTCGGGCACCTCCGCCGTGGTCGGCAGGAGATAGTCCATGAACGTTTGGGTAAGCAGTTGACCGCCTTCGTCGTAGACGAGCTTCTCGTAGAAGCAGTTGCCGATCCCCTGCGCGACGCCGCCCCGGATCTGTCCGTCGAGGATGAGCGGATTGATGACCTTGCCGCAGTCGTGCACGACGAGGTAGCGGAGGAACGTCACGAGGCCCGTGCGTACATCCACCTCGACGAGTGCGGCATGCACACCCATCGGGAACGTGCCTCGCGGCGGAGCGAAGAAGCGGCTCGCCTCCAGACCGGGCTGCTCCCAGCCTTCGGGGATGGTCCCGCGCAGCGGGTTTGCCGTCACCGCAAGTTGCGCCAGCGTGATCGAGCGATCGGGCGAGCCCCGCACGAACACCCGCGCGTCGGCCAGCTCGAGGTCCTCCTCGCGCGCTTCCAGCGCCGTGGCCGCTACCTTGATGGCCTTCGCGCGCACGGCCTGCGCGGCGAGGTGGACGGCGTTCCCGGCCACGACCCCTGCCCGGCTGGCAAACGTTCCGGTGCCCCAGCCAAATGCGCCGCTGTCGCCGGTGGTGACGATGACATCCTCCACGTCGACGGCCAGTGCGTCGGCGATGATCTGCGCGAAGGCAGTGTAGTGTCCCTGTCCCTGCGTCCCCACGCTGGTCGCCGCATACACTCTGCCGTTGGGCTCGACCGTCACGCGGCAGCCCTCGTACGGCCCGATCCCCGAGCCCTCGACGTAGCAGGCGATGCCCAATCCGACAACGCGCCCTTCCCTCCGGTAGCGCGCCTTCAGGTCCGGCCACTCCGCATAGCCGATCAGTTCCACCGCCTTCTCGAGCACCGCGGGGTAGTTCCCGCTGTCATAGATGAGCGGCGCGTTGTCCTGATAGATGAGCCCGGTGTCGTAGGGGAATTCATCAGGCTGGATGAAGTTGCGGCGGCGCACTTCCACGCGGTCGAGACCCAACTCGCGGGCGACCCGGTCCATGAGGCGTTCCATGACGAAGACGCCGTGCGGCCGGCCGGCGCCCCGATACGGACTGACGATGGTCTTGTTCGTGAAGACCGCCTTGAACTCGCAGTGATAGTTCGGGATGCGGTAGGGGCCGACGAGCGTGGTGCTGGCCACGATCGGGACGATGATGCCGTACGGGATGTACGCGCCGGAGTCGTAGAGGAACACCGTCTTGACTCCGAGGATGCGGCCATCCGCATCGACGGCGATGCTCGCGTCGTGGATCTGTTCGCGCTCGTGGTTCATCGCGGCGAAGTTCTCGCGGCGATCCTCGATCCACTTCACCGGGCGGCCGAGCTGCATCGCCGCCCACGGGACGAGGACCTCTTCCGGATAACACATCATGATCTTCGGGCCGAATCCCCCCCCGATGTCCGGGGCGACGACGCGGATGTCGTTCTGCGGCAGCCCGAGCAGCTGGCTGAGATAGTTGCGGATACGGATCGGGGCCTGAGTGGTGTCCCACACCGTGAGCTCGCGCACCTTGCCGTCCCACACCGCGACCACGCCCCGGCACTCCATCGGCGCGGCCGTGCCGCGGTCGATCACGAACCGCTCTGAGAAGACGTGCGTGGCGTGCGCGAAGGCCTCCTCGACGTTGCCCACGCGCTGCGTGTGATGGGCGCAGATGTTCGTGCCGATATCCTCGTGGACGAGCGGCGAGCCGTCCCGCGCCGCCGCCTCGAGGTCGACGACCGGGGGCAGGGGGTCGTAGTCCACCTCGATGAGATCGAGCGCGTCCTCGGCGACGTACCGGCTCTCGGCGATGACGAGCGCGACCGGTTCACCCACCAGCCGGACCTTCTCCGGCGCGAGCGCGTACTGCGTCTTGTGGTGGACGAGCGCCGGATGGCCGATGAGCTTCGGCAGCGGTCCGGAGATCGCTTCGGGGAGCTGGGCCCGGGTGTAGACGGCGATGACGCCCGGCAGCTGCGCGGCCTGGGCAGTGTCGATGCGCGTGATCCGCGCATGGGCGTGCGGGCTGCGCAGGAAGGCGGCATGAACGACACCGGCAGGCCGGAGATCGTCAATGAACGTGCCGTTGCCGGTGAGGAGGCGGGGGTCCTCGTTGCGTTTGATCCGTTCGCCGAAGTAGCGCGTCGTCATGAGCATCTGGCGGGCAACAAAAGGCGTACTTCTACGCGGGCGGATAACCACCTGGGAGACGGCACGAAGGGCCGCGTCGTCGACCGGGAAGATCCATCGGCGAAGCGCCGGGCGGCCGCGGTGTTCGTAGCCTTGCCGGGCTGGGTGAACTCGGTCCGAACCGAGTAGGAACGGCCCACCTGGGTCAGGGACAGTCCTCCATGCTGATGCTACTCTTGCCGAAGACTTCGAAGCTGAGGCGTCGGACGCATGCCGATCGAGACGGAAGACCGCATGGTCAGGGTGGAACGAACCTGCGAGCGCATCGCTGAACGCCTGGGTGTCATCGAGCACCGCCTGACGGCGATCGAGCCCCGGTTCGCCTCGGGGATCGTGTCACTGGGGTACGAGCTGAAATCAATGCTCGATTCGCTCCGCGCTGAGTGCCGGGCCGGCGACGGGCGCCTGCAGAAGCAGGGGACAGTCCATTTCTACTGGCTGATCGCCGGTGTTATCGGTACGGTGACCGTGTTGCTGTTGCTCGAGCTCGTCCCGTAACTACGATTGTCGATCGGGTGGCGGAGCCGGCAGGAGCCGATCGCCGGCATGTTATGATGTGGGTCAAGGACCTCCGCGATGGCTGTTGAAGCACTCGAAATTCGGATGGCGAGGCTCGAGGGCGGCTACGAGCAGATCAACGAGCGTCTGGGCGCCATCGAGCAACGCCTCACTTCTGAACTTCCCGAACTTCGGTCAGAGATAGCAGCGCTGCGGTCGGAGATGGCAACGCGGTCAGAACTCGCCGGACTGCGGTCCGACACAGGAGCGGTTCGCTCCGAAATGGGATCGCTGCGGTCGGAGATGGGGACGCGGTCAGACCTTGCTTCACTCCAGTCTGAGGTGGGATCGCTGCGGTCGGAGATGGCGACCCGGTCAGACCTTGCTTCGCTCCAGTCTGAGATGGGATCGCTGCGGGCGGTGATGGCGACCCGGTCAGACCTCGCGGAATTGCGCCGGCAGGTGAATGGTCAGTTCTTCTGGCTCCTGACGTTCGTTCTCGGTTCGATCCTCATCCCGATCCTGCGCGATCTCGCTCGGTAATCCCCTAGCGCACACCTTCCCATCCGAGTCCGCTCTTGGCGGTTGCCGCCGTATGCGCCCGCGGTACATAGGTGAGTATATAGTGGAAGAGAGAGATGCCAGCATGAGACGGCCTCTGTGGGTTCCTTCTGAAGACCGCAGGCGCGGGGCACACATGACCCGGTTTCTGCGTGACGTGAACGCACGCCACAGACTTCACCTCGAGTCCTATAGGCAACTTTGGGAATGGTCGGTGACCCACATCCCCGACTTTTGGGCGGCGATGTGGGACTTCGCGGGGATCATCGCCTCGACGCCGTACGACCGGATCGTCGACGATCTCTCCCGCTTTCCCGGCGCGCGGTGGTTCCCCGGCGCGCGGCTGAACTTCGCCGAGAATCTCCTCGGCCGCGGAGAACCCGCCCAGGAGGCGTTGGTGTGTCGGGACGAGCGGCAAGGGCGGTCCGCGGTCACCTACGCTGAGCTCCGGGATGCGGTGGCCCGTCTTGCCGCGGCCCTGCGGGGCGCGGGAGTGAAGCCGGGCGACCGCGTCGCCGCGTACATGCCGAACCTCATCGAGACGGTCGTCGCCATGCTGGCCACGACGTGCGCCGGCGCAATCTGGGCGTCGTGCGCCACGGACATCGCACCCGAGGCCGCGGTGGAGCGTCTTGGCCAGATCGGGCCGGTCGTGCTCTTCACGGCCGACGGCTACATCTACAAGGGCCGCCCCTTCGACACGCTCGGCAA
>DATDEG010000346.1:0-4875 GCA_036523465.1 bacterium | reverse complement strand
CTCGCGTCTCGCGTAGAGCTGCAGCAGCTCGCGGGCGAGCTCTTCGGCCGCCTCCTTGACCTTCTTCTTCTCCCGCTCCCACTCGGCGCCGGCGAGGCGATGGATCTTGGGGGGCTGCCCCTCCACGCCGATGTACCGCTGCACGAGATTGATCTGGTCCGTCGGAACGTACAGCTTATCGTTCTGCGCGTACTCGATGATCAGGTAGTCGCGATCCGACCCGTTCAGGAGCAGCCGTGTGAAGCCGCGGTAGATCCCGATGCCGTGGTGGATGTGGACGACGAAGTCGTCGGGATTGAGATCGCTCCACGAATAGAGCCGGACCCCTTCGCGGAAGCGCATCCGGCGCCGCCGCCGGCGCCAGCCGACCATCTCACTGTCGGAGATCAGGATTAGATCCGCGGCCTCGAGCTGGAAGCCGCGGGTCAAGGGGGCGGTCACCGCGACAACCTGCCCGGGATCGGGCACGGTATCGACTGCCTCGGCGACGCCGACGCGTATTCCGTGCTCACGGAGGATCTCGGCGATGCGCTGCACCTGGGCGGTCGCGATGACGGCGCGCTTACCCCCATCGAGCCACCCCTGGAGCGTCGTGCTGAACAGCTTCATCTGGCCGCCGAACGCCTCGACGCCCCCGAATCGGAGCGCGACTTCATCTTCCGGACGATCCGCCCCATGGATCGATGACAACGAGACCGCATGTAGTCCATCCGGCTGCGGCCAGACGCCGGCATGAACGCCGTTGGCCTGCTGTGGTTCCCCCCACTCGAAGTAGGGTGAAGGGTCCGCGGCCCCGGGGCCCTCGAGGAGCGTACGGGCCTGGCGATGGAGGTCGTCGGGTTCGTCGAGCACGAGAAGCGATCCCCGCGGCAGGTAATCCAAGATCGACCGATCTCCGCCGGTGTCCTCCACGGGCGGCAGGCTCACGGCGTCCAGCGCCTGCGTGCTCCGCTGCGACTCCGCCTCGAATGCCCGGACCGACTCCACTTCATCGCCGAACCACTCGATGCGGATCGGCGTGGACAGCTGCGGTGGGAAGACATCGAGAATGCCGCCGCGAACGGCAAACTCACCCCGCGCGTCCACCAGATCCACTCGTACGTAGCCCGAACGTCCGAGGAAACCGGTCAAGTCCTCGAGTTTGCGGCGTTCTCCTTCGGCCACGTGCTCTGCCGCCGCGCGGAGGATGTCCGGCCCAGGGATCTTCCTGAGGAGCGCAGCCACGGGAGCGATGACCCATGTCCCGCTGGCATCGAGCAACCGGGTGAGGACTGCTAGACGCTCCCCCACGACCTCGGGGGATGGACGTCCATCCTCAGGACCGACGCTCCACTGCGGGTAGACCAACAGCCTCCCATCGAGCTCCGGTAGAAAGGTGATGAGATCGTCGTGGAGGCGCTCCGCGGCATCCCGAGACGCGGTGACCACCAGGGCGGTCCCAGAGGCAGTAAGGCCCACGTCATCCGCCAAGGCAGCCAAAACGTAGGCCTTCTCGGCCCCGGACGGGCCCACGACCCAAGGCCGCCCGCCTACCCGAACAGCCTCGAGCAGCTGGTTGTAGTTCGGCTGGCTTCCCAGGACGGGAAGCAACCCTCGGAGAGACATCGCAACACACTAGTATATCGTAGGCGGGAATCGAACCAGAAGACGAACGGCGTGGTCTAGTCGAACACCCAGCGGATCGACGTGCCGCGGATGTCGCTCGCCTGCCACGTCCAAACGATCGTGGGCAGGATAGCGAAGAAAGACATCTCCGGGTCAGAAGGGTCCAACCGGAGGCCGAACTTCTGGGCGTACAGGTCGGGAACCGCGGCGGGCAGCGAGGCGGCGTCGCACCGGTCGGCCAGCCCTTCGATGATGGCTACCGCCCGGGCGTCCTCCAGGTGCGCGATGACGCGAGGATCCCTCACCAGGTTCCGTGCCGTAACGGTCTTGGGGCTCGAGGCGAAGTACAGGCGATCGTCATGCCAGACGGCGTCCACCGGGATGACATGTGGCGCGCTGCGCAGCCCGATCGTCACCAGCCAGAAGTGTCTGGCTTTCACCAGCCGCCCGGTCACGCTCGACCAGGGGACGTCCTCGACGTCGTGTGGTGCGCTCGTCTCCCCGTATTCCTTCCGGGCAGGGAGTGAGGGTCTGGTCGGCCGAGGTGGTGTCATCTGCCTGTTCCTCCTGAGATCCGAACGACGGCGAGCACTCCGACGATTGCGGCCAGGCCGAGCGAGGCGAAGGCCCATCCCCAGTCTCCCCCGGTTGCGTCGAGGATGGAACCGAAGAGCGGGGGCGAGATCGCTGTGACGAGGAAGCCGAGGCTCGACTGGACCGCCATCGTCGTCCCCAGCGCATCCGGATCGGCCGATTCGGCCACGGCTGTGGACAGCGTGGACGACTCCGCGGTCACCAGTAGCCCGTAGACGATAGCAAGGATGAGGACCACAGCCAGTCCCAGCGGTGCCGTCCAGCCGATGAGGACGGAGCAGAGCCCCGAGGCGGTGAGCACGACCACAATGGTCCGCACGCGACCTAGACGATCCGACAGCCAGCCGCCGGTGGCGTTGCTGAGGCCGCTGGCCAGCAGGACGGCCGAGGCGAACGACGCCCCGCGGGCCGTTGCCGCAGTGAGGGAGAGCCCCTGCGCGACCCACAGGCTGGTGAGGAACGCCGGCAGCCACGATCGCATCGCGAAGAGTTCCCAGTTGTGCGCCGCGTACGCGGTGATGAACCGCATGGCCTGCGTGTTCCTGAGCACGCGTCCGAACTCGACGCCGCTCTGCCGTACCTGCCGCGGCACGTCGCGGACGATCGACCAGGCGATGCCGAGGGCCAGCAGAGGGCCCACGGACGTCACCAGAAAGGCCGTCCGCCACCCCGTGGGAATGAGTGCTCCCGTCAGCAGCAGTGAGAGGCTTACCCCAAGGCTGAACGAGGCGATGTAGATCCCCATCGCGCCGCCCCGCCGGACGGCCGGAAACGTTTCGACGACGAGCCGCATCCCCGGCATGTACGTCCCCGCCAGCCCGATCCCCCCACACGTGCGCAAGACTAAGGCCGAGGTGAATCCATTTGCCAGAAGTGCAAACAGGATGCCGAACACGCCGTTCCACAGCGCGGAGAGGAGGTAGATCGTCCGTACGCCGATGACGTCTGTGAGGCTGCTCAGGATGAGGACGGCCGCCGTGTACCCGATCTGCTGGCCCGCGAAGATCGCGCCGGCCTGGGCGGCGCTGAGGTGCCATTCCTGCCTGAGGATAGGAAGTGCCGCCGAGTAGCTGCCGAAGGTGAGCATCGTCGCGATCTCGGCGAGCGAGAGAAGGAACAGCCAACGCAGCGGCCGGTTCATGACGAGGTTACGCGCCGATCCTGGCGGGGATCTGAGTCTTCGACACGCGATCAGACATCAGGATCCCTGCCGCGAACAGCAACACACCTATGACATCAAACCAGAGGGGATGGAGCATCAATGCCTCGGTGACGCCGGCGTTGTTCGGGAGGCCCACCCACGGCAGGCCAAGGGTACTCAGCGCCAAGGCATTGTACAGGCTATGAGCGAGGATCGGAAGAATCAGGGACCTGGTCCTCGTCCGCCACCAGCCCAGCAGTACTCCCAAAATAGCTGTGCTCGCTACCTGAACCGGGTTCACATGTACGAGCCCGAAGAGTAGGGCTGAGGCAAGGACGGTTTTTCGCGTGCTGTAGCGGCTGAGGAAACCGCGCAGAACGATCCCTCTGAACAGCAGCTCTTCCGCGATCGGACCAATCACTACCACGAGGGCAGTCACACCCCATGGTAGGGTTTCGAAGCCGCCGATAAGGCTATTTGATATTTCTGGGATCCAGGATGGGAGAGCGCGGCTGGCCAGATTAGCGGCTTCCTCGAGAATGATGACGAGCCCAAACATGCTAAGCACGGTCGGCCAGATGTCGCCAGCGGAGACGTGGTTGAATGGAAAGATCTCACCTAGTGGAGCACGCGCCTTCCGTATGGCCCACGCCAACGTAAGTGTGTAGCCGACTGCGCCTATTGCGATGAACCGCGCTTCCTCCTTCTGGGCAAAGGTCTGACGGCCGTGAAGGGTCAGGGAGGCCGTGAGTTCGACGATAATGCCCACAGCGATCGTGATGGCAAAGAAAACAAGGAGTAGCCAGAAAGCTTGCTTGAGGGTTGGGTATGTCCCTGACTGCCGGTTCATCGCGTCGGGGGGATTACTTCGCTGGCTAGCTACTTCAACACTGCGAGCTCGATCGGGGCGATCTTCCGGTAGACGTCCTCCGGGCCGCGGACATGGCCGTCCACGGTCAGCAGCCGGTCGACGGTGATGTTGAAGAGCCGCTCGTTTTCTTTTAAGTAAGGCTGGATCAGACTCCAGTCGGCCCCGGTCAGGTCAACATAGCGTCCGCCGTTCAACTGCTCTTCATCCAATCGACGGTATGGGTCTCGGGCATAGATGGCGCCGCCGCTGGCAAGCGAGAAGAGGTTCCCGCCGGGATATGGCGTGTCCAGATCCACAAGGCGCCCCGCGTGGTCGAAGGCGACCCCGTTGAGGATACAGAACCCTCCGCCGTCGAGCGGATCGCCGGCCATGAACGACTCGGCCAGATAGTCGAGCGCCGTCCCGTTGATGACCACGCGCGGCCGTCCGACCGCGTTGATCAGGGGACGGCCCGCCGCGCTTCCGAGGACATAGATCTCTCCTCCCTTGGCGCCGTAGAGGAACGTCTGGCCCACACTGCCGTGGATGACGAGCTTTCCCGCCTTGAGGATCTGTCCGACCTGGTCCTGGGCATCGGCGTGCACGGTGATCTCCATCCCGTCCAATCCCGAGCCCAGGTAATCGCCCGGGCTTCCGTAGACGTCGATCCGGACGCCTGCGGTCC
>DATDEG010000345.1:0-3441 GCA_036523465.1 bacterium | reverse complement strand
CGTCCACATCCCGCCGTGTGATCCGCTCGAGGCTCTCCACGTAGGCGAACAGCTTCTCCAACTCCAACGACAGCTGACGCAATCCCGGACCGGCGAGGGCGATGAGCGCCTCGACCGCGTCGCCATCGATCCGCCGTCCTTCCTTCTGCACCCGGTCGACGATCCAGCCGGGCAACTGGCGGATGGACAGGCGGGGATATTCCTGGATCTCGCCGGCCTTGCGCACGGCGGTGAAGAGCTTTCGCCGCCGGTCCAGCGACGCCGCAACGAGGATGAGCGCGGAGGGCGGCGCCCCGCGCTCCAGGTACGCGGCCAGTTGTTCTTGCGCGTCGGCATTCCAGGTGTCGGCGTCCTTCACCACGACGGCGCGGCGCTGGCCGAAGAAGGGCAGTGTATCGACGAGGGTGATCAGATCGGAGATCTCGATCTCGTCCGCCCGAACGACGTCAAGGTTGAGATCGCGTTCTTCGTGAGGAATGAGCCGGTCGAGCAGGTCGGCAAGCGCCTGGTCGACGAGGAGATCTTCCTCTCCCAGCAACAGGTAGACATGTGCACCCGGCGGCATCGCGCTTAACCTGCCCCAACCGGATGGGATCGAGAGTACGCGCGCACGCTAGTGGTGCTCCTCGGTGCGTGAGCGGAGCCGCTCGATGAGGTCGGCGATCTCCCCGGCGGCGCTGCCCGTGTCCACGCTCCACTCCAACCGGAGGACGGTGCCTTCCCCTGCCCCGGCGGGGAGGTGTTCGGCCGGCACGTAGGCGCGGCCGCCGTCTTCGAAGACGATCACGGCGACGCCATCCTCCACCCGGTCAACGATGGCCCGCATCGCGCACCGTGCGGACGGAAACCCGGACGCCGTCCGTGGTCAGCGTGATGGCTCCGTCCTGATCCGTCCGGTACACCACCGCCCCGGCCTCTTCGAGGCGCTGGATGATCTGCTCATCGGGATGACCAAAGGGGTTCAGGGCGCCGACGGAGACGAGGGCGACGGATGGCCGGACGGCATCGAGGAAAGCGGGAGTCGTGCCGGTCCGGCTGCCGTGATGCCCGACCTTCAGGATGAGGCTCTGCACGTCGTCACCAAGGTCCAGAAGCTGCGCTTCAACCGGGCCCTCGGCGTCTCCGGTGAGTAGAATCGACACCCTCCCGTACGTCAGGCGCCCTACGATCGAGTTGTTGTTCGCGTCGGACGACGTCCCATGGAGCAGCGGCTCCAGGGGATACAATACACGCACGCTTACACCATCCCCCAGATCGAGCCGCATCCCGCGTCTGGCCAGCCGGTACGGGATACGTCGCGTCTCGATGAGCCGCAGGAACTGCACGTACGATGGTCCCGGATGCGGCAACCCCACATCGAGGACCGTGCCCACGCTGAAGTTCTGCAGCACGGCAACCAGTCCTCCCACATGGTCTTCGTGTGGATGGGAGAGCATCACGACGTCGATGCGCCGGATCCCCAGCCGCCGCAGCGCCGGCACGACCCGGCGGAGGCCGACGTCGTATCCTGTCGGGCGTCCTTCGATTTCTCCGCCACCGTCGATCAGCATCGTCTGCCCCGAGGGGCCACGGAGGACCAACGCGTCTCCCTGCCCCACGTCCAGCATCGTCAGGGTCAGGCGGCGCGGGGTCAGCGCCTCTGCCACCTGGCCACCGACCAGCAGCCCGACGAAACAGACCCCGGCCGCGACGAGGTGCACGGCGCGGGGGCGCACCGTCCCGCGGAGCCACTCCACGGCCAGGACGAGGGCCGCGGACGCCGCGGCCAGCGACGGAAGCGTGAGCGGCGGCACCTCGACGACCGCCAGCGGCATCGATGCAAAGAATTCCGCGAAGAACGCGATCGCGTCGAGCAGCGGCGCCAGCACGACCGCGGCGGCGGAACCGGCGGACGGCAGAACCGCCCCAATGGCGGCGACGACGAATCCTACGGGGACGAGAAGCCCCACCAGTGGAACCACGGCGAAGTTGGCAAGGTATCCGGTCACCGAGACCTGCATGAAGTGATAGGCGAGCAGCGGCATCACCGTGGTCTGCGCGGCGACCGTCATCGAGATGAGGGACCGGACCGCCAGCGGCAGCCGCGTGAGGCGGGCGTGGATCACCGGGGCAACGTAGAGGAGCGCCCAGGTCGCCACGATGGAGAGCTGGAACCCGACGTCGGCCAGCAGCAGCGGCGACGAGGCCAGGAGGACGAGGCCGGCCGCGGCCAGAGCGGCGATCGGATCTCGGAGGCGACCGGATGCGGCGGCGGCAAGACCGACGAGGGACATGAGGGCCGCGCGGGCAACTGAGGGCACCCATCCCGTCATGAGAGCGAAGAAGACGACGGCGATCCCGGCCGCGCCGAGCTGTACGAGGGGCGGCAGACGCAGTGTGCGACCGACCCAGAGGAGGCCCGCGGCCACGAGCCCGACCTGCGCCCCCGAGACGACCAACACGTGCAGCAGCCCCGCCCGCGAGAAGGCGTCGCGCAGGGACCGCGGGATCGCCCCATCATCCCCGAGCAGCAGGCTGTCCAGCAGTGCACCGCGCTGGCCGGGGAGGGCGGCCGAGAAGAATGTCGCCATCCGGTCGCGCAATCCGTAGGCGGCGGCCAAGATGGGGTTCCCCCCGCCGCGGCCCACGGCTCGGATGGGGACGCCACGCCGGCCATAGAGGACCGCGTGGATCCCCTGCGCGGCGAGATGGTCCCGCTGCGAGAACTCCCGTGCATTACCCGGCAGACCGGGCCGGCGGAGCAGTCCCTGGATAGTGACGCGATCGCCGTAGCGGATCTGGGCGGCTCCACGAGCGTAGATCAAGACCCGACCGCCCACACGGTGTTCCGGCGCATCAGGGCTGCGGATCCTCTCCACCCGCAGGACGAACCGGATCCTCTCTTCGTGGTGCAGCGGTGGGGACACCACCGTCCCGGTCAACGTGACGGAGCGATCTGCCGCGGCCACCAGCGGATGCCGTGGATCCGGGTACGCGTCGACTGTGTAGAGTACGGCGCCCGCGGCGAGCACGCTGGTGAGCATCAACCCGATCCGGAGCGCCCCGGGGCGGGAGAAGGCGGCGGACGCGAGGACGGCCCCCAGCCCGACGACCAACCACGCATGCGCGGACAGCGCGGTGGCACGGGCCAGCGCGATGCCCCCGGCGAACGAGGCGGCAACCCATACGATGAGGCGGTCCACAAGCCGACGCCCCTCCCGCCGTGATGATGGCGGAAGGGGCGGGCGCAGACGATGCCCCAGGTGGACCGATCAGGTCTTCGCCGCGATCTCCTGCGTGATCCGCTCCACGAACTGTCCCAGCGGCATCGGTCCCAGGTCGCCGCTCGTCCGGCCGCGAACGGCTACCTCACCGGCGGCCGCCTCCTTGTCGCCGACGACAAGCATGTAGGGCACCTGCTCCACCTGCCCCCGGCGCACCTTGTAGCCGACGCGCTCGCTG
>DATDEG010000344.1:0-5472 GCA_036523465.1 bacterium | reverse complement strand
TGATTCCCGGTCCCCGGTAAGTAGTACTCCGCTGGGGCCCTCCGCCGTTTCCCCAACCGCGCCGGCAGCCTCCACGAGGTGAAACGTAACCGGCTCTTGATCGACACCCTCGCCGATCTGGCGGAGCCACGTGTGGAACCGCTCGATGGCTGGTGCGACGTTCGCGAGCGCTTCCGCGCGAGTCTTCCCATACGCGTAGCACCCGGGCAGCTCGTGCACCCAGGCCAAGAATACATCCTCCTCGTCGTGATCGATCGTCACGGAGTAGTCGCGCATTGCATCCATCCCCTTCCGACCGGCGGTCGTCTCGGTGATAGGTGATTGCCTACGCTTGGCACCTGCCTACTCCCTGTCCAGGCAGCCGGAGACGGGAAGGCGCACGCGGCCTCCTCCGCACCCCCTTCGCGTGCACCACTCAAACCCACACCCTGGACAGTGCCTACCGAACAGGGCGAGAATAGGAGGACCGGGAGAAACGACCGATGACCGCCCCTCCGTTTCATTCTCTTATCGCCCGCTGGTTCGCCGCGAAGTTCGGCGAGCCCACGCCTCCACAGGTTCAGGGGTGGGCGCACATCGCCCAGGGCCGCGACACCCTCATCGGGGCACCGACCGGATCCGGCAAGACGCTGGCCGCGTTCCTGTGGTCCGTCAACACCCTCGTCGAGGCGGCTGCCTCAGGCGTCCTGCCCGACGAGACCACGGTCGTCTACGTCTCGCCGCTGCGCGCGCTCTCTAACGACATCCAGAAGAACCTCCAGGAGCCGCTGGCGGAGATTTGCCGGCTCGCCGGCGAGGATGGAGTAGATCTCCCCGACATCCGGGTGGCGGTGCGTACGGGGGACACGCCCACCCGCGAGCGGAACCTGATGATCCGCCGCCCGCCGCACATCCTCATCACCACGCCGGAATCGTTGTACATCCTGCTCACCGCCGAACGCAGCCGGCACTTCCTCCGCACCGCCCGGGCCGTGATCGTCGATGAGATCCACGCCGTCGCGGGAGACAAGCGCGGGAGCCACTTGGCGATCTCGCTCGAGCGGCTGGATGCGGTCGCGGGGCGTCACCTCCAGCGGATCGGTCTCTCGGCGACTCAGAAGCCCATCGAAGAGATCGCCCGTCTGCTGGTGGGGACCGAGCGGGTCACAACCGACGGACGCCCGGACTGCGCCGTCGTGAACATCGGCCACCGGCGTGAGTGGGAGCTATCCATCGAGATGCCGTCCCAGCCGCTGACCCACGTCGCAACGCACGAGCTGTGGGATGAGATCTACGATCGCATCGCCGGCCGCGTCCGTGAGCACCGCACCACCCTGATCTTCGTCAACACCCGGCGCCTCGCCGAGCGGGTGGCCCACAATCTCACGACCCGCCTGGGAGCGGACAAAGTCGCCACACATCACGGAAGTCTCTCGCGCAAGACACGTCTCGAAGCCGAACGCCGTCTGAAGTCGGGAGAGTTGCCGGTCATCATCGCCACGGCGTCGCTGGAGCTGGGGATCGACATCGGTCACGTCGATCTCGTCATCCATCTCGGCGCACCGCGGTCCCTGGCCACGCTCCTCCAGCGGGTCGGACGGTCAGGCCACTGGCTTTCGGGTACGCCGAAGGGGATCATCGTCCCGCTGACGCGGGATGATCTCGTCCAGGCCGCCGCCTCGATCCGGGCCGTGCGCGCGGGAGAGCTGGACCGCGTGATCATGCCGCACCGCCCGCTCGACATCCTCGCCCAGCAGATGGTCGCCGAAGTGGCATCACGTGAAATCGAGGAGCGGGCGCTGTTCGAACTCCTCCGCCGCGCGTATCCCTACCGCAACCTCACCCACGCCGAGTTCGAGCAGGTCCTCTCGATGCTCTCGGAGGGGATCGCGGGCCGGCGGGGTCGCGTCGGTGCGTTCATCCACCGGGACCGAATCCATGGAATACTCCGGGCGCGGCGTGGCGCGCGACTCGCCGCGATCACCTCGGGCGGCGCCATCCCCGACGTGGCCGACTACGACGTGCTGGAGGATCCGGCTGGGACGTTCGTCGGCAAGGTCAACGAGGACTTTGCGATCGAGAGCATGGCCGGAGACATCTTCCTCTTGGGCAACACGTCGTGGAAGATCCGGCGCATCGAGGCCGGGCGGGTGCGGGTCGAGAACGCGCACGGCAGTCCTCCTAATATTCCGTTCTGGGTCGGCGAAGCGCCGGCGCGGACGCGCGAGCTTTCCGATGCTGTATCCGACTTACGAGCAGAGGTTGGGGCTAGGCTCACTGACCCGGCCGCCGCTCGCGAGTGGCTGATGCTGGAGACGGGCGTCGATGACGCCGGCGCCGACCAGATCGTCGCCTACTTCGCGGAGACCGCGGCGGTGCTCGGTCTGATCCCCACGCAGCGGACGATCGTCGCCGAACGGTTCTTCGATGAAGCCGGGGGGATGCAGCTCGTCCTGCATACGCCGTTCGGCGGACGGATCAACAAAGCGTGGGGGTTGGCGCTGCGCAAGCGGTTCTGCCTGACCTTCGACTTCGAGCTGCAGGCCGCGGCGACCGATGACGGCATCATCCTCTCCCTCGGCGAGCAGCACAGCTTCCCGCTGGAGAGCGTGTTCAACTTCGTGCGCCCGCACACCGCCGAGGAGGATCTCGTGCAGGCCCTTCTCGCGTCGCCGATGTTCACGAACCGGTGGCGCTGGAATGCGAACCGGTCGCTCGCCCTGCTCCGGTATCGGGGCGGGAAGAAGGTCCCGATGCCCATCCAGCGGATGCGGGCCGAGGATCTCATGGCGGCGGTTTTTCCGGATCAGGTCGCCTGCCAGGACAACCGGTCGGGGCCCGTCACGCCCCCCGACCATCCGCTCGTCAATGAGACCATCGACAACTGCCTCCGCGAAGCGATGGACATCGATGGGTTGCGCGAGATCGTGGCGCAGGTGGGGCGGGGCGAGATCCGGACGGTGGCCGTGGACACACCGGTGCCGTCCGCGATGTCGCACGAGATCATCAACGCGAACCCCTACGCCTTCCTGGACGACGCCCCGCTGGAGGAGCGTCGCGCGCGGGCGGTCACGCTCCGCCGCACCGATCCCGATCTCGCCCGCGGCGTGGGTGCGCTGGATGCGACCGCCATCGACGAGGTCCGGCACCAGGCGTGGCCCGACGTCCGGAACGCCGACGAGCTGCACGATCACCTGTTGACGATCGGCCTCCTGCCCGTGGGCGACATCGAGGCCTGGGCGGAACTCGCGGCGGCGCTGGTGAAAGATGATCGCGCGACCGTGGCCTCCTGGGACGACGAGATGGGGATCCGCCGGCGCGCGTACGTGGCGGCCGAGCGTGTCCCCGACGTGCGCGCGGTGCTGCCGGCGCCGCGGTTCGATCCTGAGATTGCACTGCCGTTGGTTTGGTCCGGGAACACTCACGTCGCGCCGGACGAGACCCTGCGTGACATCGTCCTGGGATGGATGCAGAGCATCGGTCCGGTCACCGCGGCCGGGCTCGCCGACCGTCTCGGTCTGTCTATTGGTGAGGTAAACATTGCGCTGGCGGCGCTGGAGGGAGTCGGTGCGGTGCTGCGCGGCCGCTTCACGCCGGGGACCGAGGATGAAGAGTGGTGCGACCGGCGGCTGCTCGCGCGGATCCACCGCCTGACGATCGGACGGCTGCGCCGGGAGATCGAGGCGGTGGCGCCCGCGGAGTTCATGCGCTACCTCCTCCGGTGGCAGCACGTGCAGCCCGGCACCCAGGTGCACGGCCGCGAGGGCGTCGCCGAGATCATCGGGCAACTGCAAGGGCTGGAGCTGCCCGCGCCGGCATGGGAAGAGTCGGTGTTCCCCTCACGGGTGCGGCTCTACGATCCCGCCGATCTCGAGTACCTGACCCTTTCCGGCGCGGTGACCTGGGGCCGGTTGTCGGTGAACAGTGCGGAATCGGAAGAGGAGATCGGGAAGGTGCGGCGCCGTCAGCCGCCTGGGCGCAGTTCGCCGCTGGCGTTCGCCCTCCGCGACGACCTGGCGGCATTTCTCGAGACGCTGCCGGACATCGCCGATGTGGTACGCAGACTCTCCCCCGCCGCCGCGGACGTCGTGGGCTTCCTGGACGAGCGCGGGGCCTCGTTCATGACGGACATCGTGCGCGGCACCCGCCGGATGGCCTCCGAGGTGGAGGACGCCCTGTGGGAGCTCGTGTCTTTGGGTGTGGTTAGCGGCGACGGCGTCGCGGGCCTCCGCCAGCTTCTGCACGGGGGGGCCAGGCAGCGCCGCCGTCAGGAACGGATGCGGCGCCTCACCGGCGTGCGCAGCCACGCCCGATCGCTGCCTGTCGGCCGTTGGGCGTTGTGGCGGCCTTCAAGCGAGATCGAGCGGGAAGCGCGGGAGGAAATCGTCGCGCGGCAACTGCTTCGCCGGTACGGCGTGGTCTTCCGCGACCTGCTGGCCCGCGAGCGGATCGCTCCGCCCTGGCGGGTCCTCGTGCAGATCTACCGGCGGTGGGAAGCGCAGGGGCAGATCCGCGGGGGCCGCTTCGTAGCCGGATTGGTCGGAGAGCAGTTCGCCCTCCCCGAAGCGGTAGAGGCGCTGCGGGCCGTGCGGCGCGTGGGAGAGGAGGAGGTCACCGTCGTGATCTCCGCCGCCGATCCGCTGAACCTGGTGGGGATCATCCTCCCGGGAGCCAAGGTGCCTGCCGCTTCAGGGCAGGCCATTGCATTTCGAAACGGTGTGCCCCTCGACGTTGCGCCGCTGGGCGCGCTGCTCAGCCGCCTCCGCAACGAGCAGGTTGCGAAAACGTAGCAGCGAGTTTGTGGTCCTTCCCGGTGCGTTAGAATCCCCACACGAGGGAGCAGGCGGCGTAGGTGAACCCGCCGCCGAACGCCGCGAGGACGACGCGGTGGTCGTTCTTGATGCGGCCGGCGGCGACCGCTTCATACAGGGCGAGGGGGACGCTGGCCGCCGACGTATTTCCGTACTCCTCGATGTTCACCTCGAACTTGTCGGCGGGGAGCCCGAGCTGCTGGCGCATCGCCTCGATGATCCGAAGGTTCGCCTGATGAGGGACGACACGGTCCACCTGCTCCAGGGTCCATCCGGCGCGTTCGACGGCGTCTCGGACCATCCTCGGGACGGTGCGGACGGCGAGCTTGAAGACCGCCTGCCCGTCCATGTACGCGCGATGCTGCCGGCGCTCGATCGCGTCGAACGACATCGGGATCCTTGACCCGCCCGCGGCGACCTTGAGCACGTCCCCCGCAGAACCGTCCGCGCCCACGACGCCGCTGTACAATCCGTGGCCGTTCGTGGCCGGTGTGAGGACGACCGCGCCCGCCCCGTCACCGATGAGCACCGACGTCCGCCGGTCCTCCCAATCGATGAGCCGGCTGAGCGTCTCCGCGCCGATGACCAGCGCGTTCCGGATGGCCCCCGCCGCGATCAGTTGCCCTGCGCTGATGAGGCCGTAGACGAAGCTCGAGCACGCCGCGAGCAGATCGAACGCACC
>DATDEG010000343.1:0-2210 GCA_036523465.1 bacterium | reverse complement strand
GGGCAGGCCGGAAGCGCACGAGACGTGGGGGGCGATCGGCCTGCTGACGGCGGGACTCGTCGATCGCCAGGCCGCGCTCGAGCAGGCGATCGCCGCCGCATTACCGCCGTTCCTCCGCGCCTCGCTGTACGGAGAGGACGGCCGGGTGGTGAACGAGACACGTCACCTCCTTCGCCCCGATGACTGAGCGACTCTACTACGCGGAGAGCTACCTCACATCGTTCGACGCGGACGTGCTGGGTCTCCGTTCCATCGGCGAGGCCGTGGGCGTCGTGCTGTCCCGCACGGCGTTCTACCCGACATCGGGCGGGCAGCCGCACGACACGGGGACGCTTGATGGGGCACAGGTGATCGACGTCGTCGAAGAGGGCGCGATGGTCGTGCATCTCGTCACGCATCCCGTCGAAGGGCACGTCCACGGCACGATCGATTGGCCGCGCCGCTTCGACCACATGCAGCAGCATACGGGACAGCACATCCTCTCGCAGGCCGCCCTCCGGACGCTGGGCGCGCAGACCCGCGCCGTCCACTTCGGGACCACTGCGGCGACACTGGACCTGGACCGCGCCGACCTCACGGGCGCCGATGTGGAGGCGCTCGAGGACCTGGCCAACGGCATCGTCTTCGAGGACCGGCCGGTCGGTGTCCGTGAAGTTGACGAAGCGGAGTTGCCCGCCCTCGGCCTGCGCCGCCCGGCAAAGAAGGAAGGACGGATCCGGATCGTCGAGGTGGAGGACTTCGACCGGTCCGCCTGCGGGGGGACGCACGTCAGGCGCACCGGAGAGGTCGGAGGCGTCAAGGTCCGCCGCTGGGAGCGGCACCGGGGCGGGGTCCGTCTGGAATTCCTCTGCGGCTGGCGGGCCCTCCGGGAGTACCGCCGCACGCAGAAGCTCATCGCCGATCTCGCCGCCGCGTTCACCGTTGCAGACGGTGAGGTTCCCGATGCCGCGGCCAGGTTGTCGGCGCGGCTTAGGGACGCGGAGCGAGCCATCGCCGACCTGCAAGACCGCCTGCTGGGCCGCGAGGCCGCCGACCTCTTGGCCTCCTCCACCGGCATCCCGAGAGTGATCGCCGTGGCCCTGCCCCGAGACGCGGATGAGGTGGTCCTCCTCGCGGGAAAGATCGTCGCGGTGTCCTCGGCCGTGGCCATCCTCGGCGCCGCGGATGGACGGCTTGTCGTCGCACGATCCGCAGACCTGGCGATCGATGCCGGCGCAGTGCTCCGCCGGACCGTGGACCGGTTCGGTGGACGCGGCGGTGGGCGTCCCGCGTTTGCGCAGGGCGCGGTCCCCGCCGCGGCGATCGCGGAGGCAGTCGAAGCCGCGCGATCCGCCGTGGGGGACGTCCTCGCCGCCGCGGGAGGCTGATCGTGCCGGAACTCCCCTTCCTGCAGGTCCTCGCCGAGAACCTCGACGCGCAGATCCGCGGGCAGCGCATCCACAGCGCGCGCCTCTACTCAGTCTCGCTGCTCAAATCGTTCGATCCTCCCCTCGGGGCCATCGAAGGACGCCGGCTCGCCGGAGCACGCCGGATCGGCAAACTCATCATCCTCGACGCGGACGGTCTCTCGGTCATACTCCACCTCATGCGCGACGGTCGCCTCCAGATCGGTGCCCCGCGCCGGCGGCCGGGGAAGGACCTCGCCCTCGGGGTCAGGCTGGACGGCGGACGGGAGCTGGATCTCCTGGAGCATGGACCGAAGAAGCGCGCGGCCGTCTACATCATCCCCACCGATGCCGTGATGCTGCGTGAACCCGCGGCCGGTCTGGGCGTCGATCCCTTCGCCCGCGCATTGACGGCGGCGCAGTTCCACGAGATGCTGCGGCGGGAGAGCGTGCAACTGAAGCGGTTTCTCACGTTCCAGCGATACCTCACGGGTATCGGCAACGCGTATTCTGATGAGATCCTGTGGGAAGCGCGGCTCTCTCCGTTCCTTCCCGCACAGCAGCTCAGCGCCGATGGGGCGGCCGGTTTGCTCGACGCGATCCGCGTCACCCTCGGCCGCGCGCTCGAAGAGCACCGCGTGTACTTCGGTGAGACGCTCCCCATGAAAGAGCCGGTGGAGCTGCTGCGTGTGCACCGGCACGCGGGCGAGCCGTGCCCGCGGTGCGGCACACCGATCGCCGCGGTGGCCTACGCGGAGCGCGAGACCTACTACTGCCCCTCCTGCCAGACCGGCGGGAAGGTGTACGCGGACCGGCGGATGTCCC
>DATDEG010000342.1:0-6107 GCA_036523465.1 bacterium | reverse complement strand
CGCTCACGCCCGGACCGAGGCGATGCATCCATCGCAGGTGGCGGCAGGCGGCTAGACCGCGGCGAGGGCCAGCTCGTTCAGGACGGCCTGGATCTGCTCCTTCTCCTTTGCCGTCGCCTCCACGAGCGGGAGCCGAGGTTTTCCCACGTTGATGCCGCTCAGATTCAGCGCCGCTTTCAGCGGGACGGGATTCGTCGTGATGAAGAGGACCTTGAACAGCGGGAGCAGGCGCAGGTGGAGCTGCAGTGCCCGGGCGACCTCGCCCTGCTCGAACGCCCGGACCATCTGCTGGATCTCACGTCCAACGAGGTGGCTGGCCACGCTGACGATGCCGGCGCCGCCGACGGCGAGGATGGGCAGCGTCAGGCTGTCATCCCCACTGTAGATCAGGAAGTCTTTCTTCGTGCGGCGCCGGATGTCGGAGACTTGATCAAGGCTGCCGCTGGCCTCTTTGACGGCGATGATGTTGGGCACGTCCGCCAGGCGAGCGATCGTCTCCGGGAGACAGTTTACGCCCGTACGGCCTGGGATATTGTAGAGCATGCACGGGAGGTTCGTGGACTCGGCGATCGTCCGGAAGTGCGCGTACAGCCCGTCCTGCGACGGCCGGTTGTAGTACGGGTTCACGAGCAGCAGTCCATCGCAGCCGGCGCGTTCCGCTTCCTTCGTGAGATGGATCGAATGCTTCGTGTCGTAGGTCCCCGCCCCCGCGACGACGACCGCGCGGCCGCCGACCGTCTCCTTGACCGCGCGGAACAGGCGGATCTTCTCCTCATCCGACAGCGTCGGCGACTCGCCGGTCGTCCCGGCGACGACGATGCCGTCGGAGCCGTTCTCCACCAGGCGCTTCGCCAGCGCGCCGACCTGCTCCCAGTTCATCGCACCGCTCTCGTCGAACGGTGTCGCCATCGCCGTCAGCACCCGTCCAAACACGGCCATCCCGATCTCCCCCTCTCGTCTACGCGCCCGGTTGTTGCGACTCTCTCGCGACGTGGGGTCCCCGCCCTACCCCTCGCTCTCCTGCTCGGAGGCGATCTCCTCGGCCAGCCCAAACTCATCGTGGAGTGCGCGGAGCGCCGCTTCCATCTCCTCCCGGCTGACCAGGCACGAGATCGTCGTGTGCGAGTCGGCCGTCTGCAGGATATTCACGCCCGCCCGGTGGAGCGCGTGAACAACCCGGGCCATCACGCCCGGCCGCCCCCGCATCCCTGCGCCGATGATCGAAACCTTTGCGCACGTCCCGGTCGCCTCGGCGCGGAAGCCGAGGTTT
Organism: bacterium; assembly: GCA_036523465.1. GTDB lineage: Bacteria > Sysuimicrobiota > Sysuimicrobiia > Sysuimicrobiales > Kaftiobacteriaceae > Kaftiobacterium. The sequence continues at coordinate 4,837 of DATDEG010000342.1, read as the reverse complement.
GAGAGAAGGTTGGCGGCCTTCTCCACCGCCTCCTCCTGCACCGTGAAGGCCAGCATCTCCGGGAGCAGGGTGATGAGGTCGATGCTGATGCCGTTGGCGGCGAGATGCTCCAGCGCACTGAGCGGCTTTGAAAGATCTTCGCCGTTCCGACGGCGGATCTTCAGTTGCACGACATTCGGCAGGTGGGCCAGGGCGATCACCGGCCGGCCGTCGATGATCGGTACGCCGAGCTCTTGGCCTTTCACGATGACCGTCCCCCTATCCAATCCACCCATGCGTTTGATGACGAGATGCACGTTGTGCTCGCGACCGATGTCCGCGGCGCGCGGATGCAGGACCTTCGCCCCCAAGGCGGCCAGCTGGGAGACTTCGTCGTAGGTGATCCGGCGGATCGAGCGGGCCTGCGGCACGACCTTTGGATCGGCCGTCATGATCCCTTCCACATCTTTGTAGATCTCGACGAGATCCGCGCCCAGCGCGGCGCCCATCGCCACCGCCGTCGTGTCGCTCCCCCCGCGGCCGAGCGTGGTGATCTCGCCGTCCTCGGTCACACCCTGAAACCCGGCGATGACGACGACGAGATCCCGCTCAAGATGGCGACGGGTGGGCGCCGGATCGATCCGCAGGATCCGCGCGTCGCTGAACTCGTCGGTGGTGATGATGCCGGCCTGCGGGCCGGTGAGGGCGATCGCCGGGCAGCCCGCCCTGGAGAGCGTGTGCGCGAGCAGCGCGGTCGAGATGACCTCGCCGGTGCTGAGCAGGAGATCCAGCGTCCTGGGTTCGATCTCTGTGCCGATGTCTTTGATGAGCCCGGCCAGCGTATCCGTTGCGTACGGGTCACCATCGCGGCCGATCGCGGAGGCGACGCCCACGACGGCATCTCCCGCCCGGCGGGCCGCGGCGATCTGCTCGACCACCTGCAACCGTCCCCCGGGCGTGGCCAGGAGCGCCCCGCCGTACTTCTGCACGACGATCCGCATGGCCGGTTCGCTCAGGCGACGGTGCGTGCGACCGCCCCACGCGCCAGCAGCATTTCAGCGATCTGCACGGCGTTGAGGGCCGCCCCTTTCCGGAGGTTGTCCGCGACGGCGAAGAAGGCGAGATTCCCCGCCTCGTCGATCCGGATGCGTCCCACGTAGCATGGATCGCGCCCCGCCGCGCCCAGCGCGGTCGGATACTGCCCGGCGGCCGGGTCATCCACGACCTCGACGCCGGGGGAATGCTCGAGCAGGCGCCGCGCTTCCTCGGGCGTGATCGCCCGCTCGAACTCGGCGTGGACGGCGACGCCGTGGCCCACGAGGGTCGGAACGCGCACGCACGTCACGCCGGCCAGCAGGCCCGGCGCGTCGAGGAGCTTGCGGAGCTCCGCGGCCACCTTCACTTCTTCACTGGTGTGCGCGCCGCGCATGGAGCCGATCGCCGGGATGATGTTCATGAGGATGGGATGCTTGAAGGCCTCCCCCATCGGCTTCGCCGGGACCTCGCCTGCCCCCGCCGCCGTGCGCAGTTCCGTCCACAACTGGTCCGGTCCCTTCTGGCCTGCGCCCGAGACGGATTGATACGAGCAGGCGATGACCCGTCGGAGTACGGCCTCGCGGTGCAGCGGCGCCAGCGGGACGGCGAACGTCGCCACCGTGCAGTTCGGATTGGCCACGATCCGCCGCGGCAGATGGTCGAGGGTATCGCCATTGATCTCGGGAATGACGAGCGGAACGTCCTCGGCCATGCGGAAGGCCGCGGAGTTGTCCACGGCGATCGCTCCACGCGTGGCCGCAATCGGGACCCACTGCTCGGCGACCGCATCGGGCGTATCGAAGATGGCGATGTCCACCCCGTCGAAGGCTTGAGGCGAGACCGCCTGGACCACGTGTGTGCCCAGCCGGCGCCCGGCCGACCGGGGCGAGGCGAGCAACCGCAGTTCGGCCGCGGGGAAGCGCCGCTGGCTGATGATGCGCAGGACCTCACGGCCCACCGCACCGGTCGCGCCGACGACGGCCAGACGGATGCCGGGCGCCGGATTATGACTCAATCAGTCTCTCCAATCCGTAGACGAGACCCGGCAGCGCCCGCACGCGGCGCACGGCCAGGAGCAACCCCGGCATGAATGATTCCTCACTCACCGAATCGTGGCGGATCGTGAGCGTCTGACCGGGCCCACCGAAGATGACCTCCTGATGGGCGATGAGGCCGGGGAGGCGGACGCTGTGAACGTGGACACCGTCCGCGGTCCCCCCCCGTGCCCCCGCGACCATCTCCTCGCTCGACACGGGCGCCGCCGGTGGTGTACCCCTGACCTGCGAGATCAGCGCCGCGGTCCGGAGTGCGGTCCCGGACGGCGCATCGCGCTTGCGATCGTGGTGCAATTCGATGATTTCGGCATGGGGGAGATGCCGCGCGGCCTGGCGGGCGAACTCCATCATCAGGACCGCCCCGATGGCGAAGTTCGGCGCGATCACCGCTCCGAGTGCGCGGGCCTCACAGAGAGCAGCCAGATCGGTGATCTGTTCAGGGGACAGGCCGGTTCCGCCGACGACCGGCGATACTCCCCTTGGGATGGCGGCCCGCGCGTGGTCCACGGCGGCGGCGCCGGGAGCGAAGTCGACGAGGACATCGACGCCGGCGTCGAGCACGGCATCCAGGTCTCGCCTGACCTCGACGCCGATGCGCCCGGCTCCGGCGACTTCGCCGGCATCGCGACCCAGGCCGCTGGTCCGGCCGAGCGCCCCGACGATCGCCAGGTCACTCTCGCGGGCGACGGCGCGTACGGCTGCCCGCCCCATCCGCCCCGCCGCTCCGGCTACGGCGACTCGAATACGGTCAGTCAATGATCGTCCCTATCTTCTGTTCCTGACTCCGGTCCCGCTATCCCTAGGCGTTTACGCCTTCGCCTGCACATACCCTTCAAATGCTTCCCTTATGCTCTTCGTCAGCGCCCCATCCGCCCGGAAGGGTCCGATCGCGGCCATGGACATGCGTCCCGGATCGAGCAGCTCGGCGGCCATCTGCTGCAGGTCTTGGGCACTCACCGCATCGACTTTGGAGATCAGCTCGTCGAGGGTGATCTGGCGGCCGTGGTAGATCTCCGACCGCGCCAGGATCGACATCCGGCTTCCGGTACTCTCCAGGGAGAGCATCAGGCTGCCTTTGAGCGATTCCTTCGCCCGGTTCAGCTCCACGTCGTCCACCGCCTGGGTGCGGATCTTCTCGATCTCATCGAAGGTGAGCCGGATGACCTCCGGTCCCGCTTCCGGGCTCATCCCGGCGTAGACGACGAACAGCCCGCCGTCGCGGTAGGACGACGCATAGGACGTGATGGTGTAGACCAGTCCCCGCCGCTCCCGGATCTCCTGGAACAACCGCGAGCTCATCCCTCCACCGAGCAGGTGGTCGAGGAGCGAGAGCGTGTAGCGTCGCTCGTCTGGCTGCGCCAGCCCCTGCGTCCCCAGGCAGAGATGCACCTGCTCCGTTTCCTTCAACCGCGTAGCGACCCCGGCCTCGGACCGGGGCGGGTCGATCGTCGCCGGCACGCCGGTCCCATTCCACACCCCGAGGTGCCGTTCAAGGACGGCGGTGACCTCGGGATGCTCGATGTCACCCGCGACGGAGACGACGACATTGGTCGGGTGGTAGAAGCGCTGCACGAAGCGGATGAGATCGTCCCGGGTGAGCCGGTTCACCGTGGCAAGCGTCCCGATGACGGGGCGGCCGAGCGGATGCCCGTTCCAGACGGTCTGCGCAAAGAGATCTTGGACGAGCTCATCGGGAGAATCCTCGTAGCTCTTGATCTCTTCGTCGATGACCTGGCGCTCGCGCTCGATGTGTTCGGCGGCGAACGTGGACCGGAGCAGCATGTCGGCGACGATCGCCACGGCGCGCTCGAAGTGCGTGGCCAGCACCTTGACGTAGAAGACCGTCTGCTCACGGTCGGTAAAGGCGTTCATCTGCCCGCCGATCTCATCCGCCGCCTGGGCGATCTCCAGCGCCGACCGCGTCTGCGTCCCCTTGAAGAAGAGGTGTTCGAGGAAGTGCGAGATCCCGTGCTGGCTCGCCGCCTCGTACCGGGAGCCGGCGTTCACCCAGATGCCCATCGCCGCCGTACGCACCTGGGGCATGCGCTCGGTAACGACCCGCAGTCCGTTGGGCAGCACACTCATGTTGATGGTGTCAGACATCGTTGTTTGGCTGCTCGCCTTCAGAGATGTGCTTAGGACCGTGGGCCCCGCGCGTCCGGCCGTGGCCCGCGCCTGCGATGCCGCCCGTCGTCGCGCTCGGGGCGGTTTCCCCGCGGGCCCTGACGCCCGCGCGCCCGGGCCGCTTCCCGGGCCGCCTCATCTTCCGGACCCGCCGTAAGCCGCTTCGTGAGGTTCACGCGGCCGAGGTTGTCGATCTCACGGACCCGCACCGTCACCTCGTCCCCGACCTTCACCGCGTCCTCGACGCGTTCCACGCGCTCCCCCTCGCCCAGCTCGGAGACGTGGAGGAGCCCTTCCTTACCCGGCAGCACCTCGACGAAGGCGCCGAAGTTCATCAACCGCGTGACCCGTCCGGTGTAGATCTCGCCGACCTTCACTTCTCGCACGATATCCTCGATCATCTTGATGGCGCGCCGCGCGGCGTCCTCGTCGGCTGATGCGACGTTCACCCGGCCGTCCTGCTCGATGTCGATCTTCACCCCGGTCTCGGCCGTGATCTTGTTGATCACCTTGCCGCCGGGACCGATGACCTCCCGGATCTTCTCGGGGTTGATCTCGATCGTGATGATCCGCGGCGCGTACGGCGAGAGGTTCCCACGTGGAGCGGCGATCGCCTGGGCCATGACGTCGAGGATGGTCAGGCG
>DATDEG010000341.1:0-4970 GCA_036523465.1 bacterium | reverse complement strand
TCGTAGAAGTGCCGCGGGACGAGGTCCTCGACGAGCAGGTCGATCTTGTTGTTGATGAACTCGACCTTCGTCTCCTCGAACTGCTTAAGCAGCTCCTTGACGTTGAGATCTTTGAACGACTGGTGCTCGAAGGTCCGCTCGATGGCGGCGCTCACGACGTCGAGGTCCAGGCATCGGTCGGCCAGCGTGTACCCGTAGGAGAACGCGTCCTCGAAGAACCGCGGGCTGAGGCCGCGCAGGCCCTGCGAGTCGGCCCGGGTCTTCAGCGCATAGCGGGCGGCCAGCTCGAAGACGTCTTCCGGGACGTGCTTGTCCTCGTTGCGGATCCGGTTGGCCCGCTCGATGAGCGTCTTGTAGATCTTCTTCTCGCCGTCGAGATCGGTGTTGTAGGGGAAGTCGATCTTGTGGATCCGCCCGCGCAGCGGCTCCATGATGTCCTCGGAGACGAACACGGTGTACTCGGGATAGTTGCTGTGCCCGATGACCACCTCGTCCACGTGGACGGTCGGGAAGCTGGCCAGGTCGATGCGCTTGGATTGGATCAGCTCGAGGAGCAGCGAAAGGAGCTGCCGCCGGCTCTTGAAGACCTCGGTCCAATCGAGGATGCCGCGATTGGCCCAGATGATCTTCCCTTCGAAGTCGTAGGCGTCGGGATCGTAGGTCGAGCCGCGCTCCTTGAGCATGGCGAAGTTGATGTTGCCGACGAAATTCGTGATATCTTCGCGGCGCAGGTCCGTCGGGGTGTGCTTCGCCACGCCGATCTTGTCGCGCGCCGAAATATAGATGCGCACGACCGGAACGGCGCGCCACGACCCCTGGCGCGCGAGCACACGATCGCACACCGGGCAGGGCACCGCCTCCTCGTGCCAGTAGATCCCCTGCTCCTCCCGCACGTCCTGCGGGACGAGATCGAACGGGTGCTGGTGGAAGGGGCAGGCTTCCACGGCGTAGAGGGCGCCGCCGCCGGTATGCGAGTATTCCTCCAACTTCCGCTTCAGGCGGTCCACGGTCATCGACTTGCCCGATCCCTGCGGACCGACGAGCAGAAGCAGCCGCCGCTCCATCGACATCGAGTGCGCACGGAAGTAGGCGACGATGTCGTCGAGCTGCCGCTCCATGCCGAAGACGCCCTCGAAGACGCGATCCCGCCCGAAGTGCTCGATCATGTCGGAGACGTAGTGGTGCGTCGTTCGCCTGAGCCGGCGATCCTGCCGCGCTTCTTCGAGATAATCGGCAATGGTCTGCATGGTCTCAGCCTTTTACCCCGCCTCTACGCGCCCGGGCGGTTGCAGGTTCCATGCCCGGGGCGGGAGTGGGCCAGTCTGGGAAAGACGCAAGAACCCAGCGTACCGTTGCGCTGGGTTCTTGACATCGTTCACCGGACGCTGGGGTGCGCCGGGGGGGTGTATGTGTAAGAAAGGTTGCATCGGCGTGAGATTGGGAGTGAGTATAGAAGGTAGGACGGGGTCTGTCAAAGGCCCAAACGTGACATAGGCCCGCGGAGGGGGGAGCCTGAGGGGGGACGCCGCGCGTGCGTCCCCCCTCAGAGTTTTGCAGTCACCGAATCCCGCGAACCACCTCCAGCATCTGCACGGTGTGCTGCCCGAACTCAACGTCAACCCGTTGCTCACGGACGATGCCGCGTGCGTCGACCACCACCCAGCCGACAAGGCCGCTCATCGGCCGGTTCTCACCGGCGAGATTGTAGGTCTGGGCACCGCTGTATCCCGGATCGAGGAGGATCGGAACGGTGATCCGGGTCTGGGCCAGCACCTGCCGCGAGTTTTCCGGCGTATCCGGATTGATGACGTAGACGTCGGCGACGTCCCGGAGGGCCTGGATCTTCGGTGCCAGCTCGACGAGCTGGGCGACGCAGGTCCCTCAGTGTAACCCCATGTGGAAGATGAGGATCGTGGTCCGCCCGTGCTCCGGGACGCGGTAGCGCTTACCCGCCGCGTCGGGAAAATCCAGGACGGGCGCCTGCTCGCCGACCAGTGTGGTGATCGGGATACCGGCCTCGCGGGGAATGGGCGGATGGGTGGCAAACCACATGATCGCCGCGAGGGTGACGGCGCCTCCTCCGATCCACCACCAGATCGTCCGTGACCGACGCTCCGGGCGCCGCCGCTTCCGAGCCATCACTCACTCCTTCCGGACGAGCGAATCCGATCGGGAATCATCCCCGGGCCCGCCGTCACGTGCACCGCCTTCGCGAGTTCGCGCGGGATATTACGCTCCCCTGCAGACAGGCGGACGCGCATCCGTCCCTCACGGTCGACACCGATCACTTGGAGGTGGGCTCCGGGAAGCAGCCCGTCGGCGGCCAGATGCCGCAATACCCCTGCGTCGCGGTCGCTGACCCGCACGATGACCGCGCTCGCCCCGCTGTGCAGGTCGGCGAGCACCGGATAGGCGAGATCGTCCAGCGTGCCCTCGCGGGACGGGATCGGATGACCGTGGGGATCCAAGGTCGGATCGCCCAGGCTCTGCGCGATGCGCTCCTCCAATTCCTCGGAAAGGACGTGCTCGAGCCGCTCCGCTTCCTGGTCCACCCTGTCCAGGCTCACGCCCAGCACGTCGGACAGATACAGCTCGAGGAGGCGGTGGTGACGGATGACCTCGAGGGCGACCTTCTCGCCTCCGCTCGTGAGGGTGACGTCCCGGTACGGCGTGTGCTCGACCAACCGGAGGCGCGCCAGCTTCTTGATCATGTTCGTCACAGACGCCGCCGAGACGCCAAGACGGTCGGCGATGGCGTTCGTCGTCACCCCGGTGCCTTCGCCCTGCAGCTTGTAGATGATCTTCAGGTAGTCCTGGATCGCCTGGGTCAGCATCACGCAGCCACGAACAGCCCCGTCGCGTACATCACCAGCAGGCCGGCAGCGAATCCCGCCACCTGGTACCCAAACGCGGGGCTGCGCGCGTCACCGATCATCATCTTGATGAGCTCGTAGACGACCTGGAAGATCGCGCCCGCTCCCACCGCGAGGAACAGCGTCGCCAGCACCGGTGAGTAGCTCAACCCGCCAACCCACGCCCCGAGGATCGTCGGCGCTCCGGCGACGAGCCCCAGGGTGACGAGCGTGGCCAGCGCCGTCCGTTCGCGCGCGATGGGCGTGATGATGGCCAGCCCTTCCGTGGTGTTGTGGATCGTGAATCCCAGCACGAGGAACGTCCCCAGAGCAACCTTGCCGAGGCTGTAGGCCGCGCCGATGGCCAGTCCTTCGCCGAGATTGTGCAGTCCGATGCCCACCGCGATGAGCATGGCCAGGCCGAGCCGGCGCGCCGTATCACTCCCTTGACCGAGGCGGCGGCTCACCCAGACGAGCAGCAGCGCCGAGCCGAGGACACCGGTAAGGATGAGGCCCACGCCTTGGAACGCGCCGGGGAGTCCGCCGGCGACGCTGAGTGCCTCATCGAGCGCATCGACGCCGAGGAAGACGAGCAGACCGGCCGTGAGGCTGAGGAAGAACCCCGTCCAGCGCGCATCGAGCCGGCGGACGAACGGGAGCCACAGCAATCCCAGGAACACCGGGAGGATCCCGACGTAGAGGCCGAGCAGCGTGAAGGTGGCGAGATAGCGGGCGTCCACCCGCGGAGAGGTCGTCGCCACCTGAATTGTGTGCTCGAACGGCGTGCCGATCGAGCTCAAGAGCTTCAGGTGGTGCGTTTCCCCTTCCACCCAGGGATAGTTGATCGTGATCGTCGCCGCGCCGAGCCGCGGGATCGTCGAGCGGGGCGAGATCTCGAACTGCCAGTAGGCCGCGTCGACGAGGACCTGCGCGACGGTGACGGCCTGCGGGCCGCCGTTGGTCACGTGCATGACGAACCGCCCCGGCTCCAACCTGACGCGATCGATCGTCAGCTCCTCGATTGGGGGCACCGCGGCCTGAAAGACGCCGAGTGGCCCAAGCCTGAGCAGCGCGCCGACGAGGATCGCGAGGAGGATCAGCGGGAGCAGGCCCCACAACCAAGCACGCCCTGCGCGGGCCCCTTCCGATCTAGCCGGATGGGATCCCACGGCTGGTCCCGCGGTATCTCGGTCTGCGGGCTTCCCCCGCGCCGGCTTAGACACCGCCGTTGTCGCTCACCTCGAACAACCCCATCCAGCCCAGCTCGGTGAACTCCGACTGGTGGGCGTGGAACATGAATCGCCCGTTGTAGGGGAAGCGCAGTTCCAGCACGGCCCGCTCCGCCTGACAGAGCATGATCGTGTCCGTGTACTCGGACGGAGTGAGCGACGTGCCCGTGCGGATGACGTGGAAGAAGTTCGCGTGGATGTGGACGGAGTTGAGCGGATCGAACTCCGTGATGTTCACGAGGTAGATCCGCACCAGCCGGTCGCGGGCGATCTGAATCGGGTGCTTCGCGTAATGAAAGGCGACGGAATTGACGGCGTAGACTTCGTTGTCATTGTCGAAGTTCGTGTCGAAGGCATTCATCATCATGACGAGCTCCTGAGCGGGCGGCCGGCCCTGTTTGGGGTCGATGATGAACGTCCCGTAGAGTCCCTTGTGGATGTGCCGCTTTAACGGTAGGGAGTGGCAGTGGTAGAGGTGCAGCCCGAACGGAATTGCGTCGAACTCGTAGGTGAAGGATTCGCCCGGAAGGATATCCCCGCGGCCGATGCCCGGAATGCCGTCCATCTCCGCCTTGTGGATGCCGTGGAAATGGAGGTGTGCGGGTGCCGGCTCGCGTTGATGAGCTTGACGCGAAGGAGGTCGCCTTCCCGCGCCCGGAGCGTCGGGCCGGGCACGGACCCGTTGAACACCCAGGCCGGAAAGAAGACGCCCGGAGCGATCTCGAGGTCGCGCTCGGAGGCGACGATCGTATAGTCCCGCACCGTACGCCCGCCGGGCAGCTTCGAGACCTTGCCCCAGTCGAATGATCGCAGATAACGAGACGGGTCGAAGCCGAGCCGCTTGAGATCGACCTCTCCGACGGTCATGTTGCTGGCGTGCGACGGAGCG